>JANXCK010000237.1 GCA_025060055.1 Fimbriimonadales bacterium
TCCAACGCTTTGTGCAGCGCCTCCTCTGTGACGCGCACGAGCCGCTTGCGCTGGTAATCAGCGTGTCCGACGATGACGGTGATTGCCGTGTCGCAGCAAAAGCCCTCGTAGTACACACCGATATCGAGTGTGACGATGTCGCCAGAGCGTAGCACCCTTCCCGAAGGCAAGCCGTGTACGACCTCCTCGTTGATGGAAACGCACAGCACGCTGGGGAACAGCCGATAGCCCTTGAAGGCGGGAAAACCGCCCATCTCCAGCACCATCCGCTCAGCAAGCGCGTCGAGTTCGGTGTCAACCGTGCGGTTGGGTTCAATCGCTTCGGCGCAGGTACGCAGCACCCGCGCGGCGATGCGCCCCGCCTTGCGGATACGCTCAATCTGCTGCGGAGTCTTGAGGTAGATTTTCATAGCACGCTCAACAGTCGTTGATATACTGCGTCGGGGGAGGCGTCGGCTTTCACAACCCGCAGCAGCCCGCGCTGGGTGTAATACTCAATCAGGGGCGCGGTCTGCTCGCGGTAGACCTGAAACCGCTTGCGAATCGTTTCAGGTTGGTCGTCCTCACGGGTAATCAGCTCCGCGCCGCACTGGTCGCACTGCGTGCCCGCCTTGCTGGGGTTAGCAGTGATGTGGTACACAGCGTTGCATCGGGGGCAGACACGCCGCCCGCCAAGCCGCTCGATTAGCGTGTCCTCGTCGATTTCGAAGTAGATGACGGCGTCCAGCGGCTTGGTCAGGATGCTTTCCAACATTTCGGCTTGCGCAAGGTTGCGCGGGTAGCCGTCCAGAATGAACGATTCGAGCGTGGCGATACGCTCGGCGACAATCTGGTTCACGAGCGGGTCGGGCACGAGTTCGCCACGCTGGATGTACGCTTGCGCCTGTTGCCCCAGCGGCGTGTTGTGGGCAATCGCGGCGCGCAGCAAATCGCCCGTTGCCACCACGGTCCAGCCTTTTTCGGCTTCCAGCCGTTTCGCCTGCGTGCCTTTGCCCGCGCCGGGCGCGCCCAGAAACACCAGCCGCATAGCCCCTTAGTACTTGCTGGTCATCAGCTCGTCGTACTGGCGCATCGCCAGTTGCGCCTGCAGCTGACGCGAGAAATCGATCGCTACGCCCACCAGAATCAACACCGAGGTGCCACCCACAATCGTGAGCGTGTCGATGCCCGTGAGGGTAGGCACCCAGTATTGCATCAGCGCGATGAACGCCAGAAACGCCGCGCCCGCGAAGGTGATGCGCGTCAGCACATCGTTCAGGTAGTCGGCAGTCGGCTTGCCAGGGCGCACACCCTGAATGAACGCCCCCTGACGCTTCAGGTTCTCCGCAATCTCGTCCGTGTTGAACACCACCGACACATAGAAGTAAGTGAAGCCGAAAATCAGCAGCGCGTACAGCGTGGAGCCGATGAGCCCCGTCCATCCCGTTCCGCCAGGCGTCAGTAGCTGCACTGCACTCTCCAAGAATGAGAAGAAAGCACCCGGATTCTGTCGGTCGTAGGGAATCATCTGGAGTATTGTGGCGGGCAGCAGTTGGAGCGAAATCGCAAAGATGATGGGAATGACGCCTGCGGCGTTGACGGGGATAGGAAGATACGAGGTGCCGCCCATCGTTTGCCGACGCCCGACGATGCGCCGCATGTGCTGAATCGGGATGCGTCGCTGCGAGGTGGTCACATACACGATGCCCCACACGGTCGCAACGAAAATCGCCAGCAGCAGCAAGATTTGCCCGAAGCTAATCGCGCCGTCGCGCACCGCTTCGTAGGTGCGTGTGACCTGATACGGCATGCTGGCGACGATGCTGGCGAAAATCATCAGCGAGACGCCGTTGCCCAGCCCTTTTTCGGTAATCTGCTCGCCCAGCCACAGCAGGAACATCGCGCCCGCCGTCCACGCAATCACCACTTGCACATACTGCACGCCGCTGATGTCCAGCGCACCTGCCGAGCGGAAGGTGGCAATCAAGCCGATGGACTGCACAACCGCAATCACGATGGTTAGCAGGCGCGTGCGCTGTTGCATCAGGCGTCGCCCTGCCTCCTCACGCATCGCCTCGCGCATCTTCGGGTCGGCATACGAGAAAATCTGCATAATAATCGACGCCGTAATGTAGGGGTTCAGTCCAAGCGCGAGGATGGTCAGCTTGCGCAGCGCGCCGCCCGTGAACATATTGAGGAACTCCAGCAGTTGCTGGTCTTGGAACAGGCGCGCAAGCTGCTCGCGGTCGACGCCAGGAATGGGAATATGCAGTCCGACGGCGTACACCGTGAACATCGCGAACACGAACAGAATGCGTGCGCGCAGTTCAGGTATCTTGAACGCGCTTTGCAGGGCACTGACGAAGTTGATGCTGAGCATGGCGACCTCACTTCTGGATGATTTGCACCGTTCCGCCTGCCGCCTCGATTTTGGCGCGTGCGCTGGCACTCACCGCGTGCGCATGCACCACGAGCGGGATGGTGATTTCGCCCTCGCCGAGGATTTTCACGCCGTCTTTGAGCTTGCGCAGGATACGCCGCTCTTTGAGGATTTCGGGCGTGACGGTGTCGTTCGGCTGGAACCGCTCCGCGAGGGTCTTGACATTCACGACGGCGTATTCGATGCGGTTCACATTCCGAAAGCCGACGCGCACGGGCAGGCGTCGGTGGATGGGCGTCTGACCGCCCTCAAAGCGCGGCGGGATGGTGTCGCGTGCCTTTTGTCCTTTGGTGCCGCGTGTGGCGGTCTTACCGTGCCCTGAGCCAATCCCTCGCCCGACACGCTTGCGCCGCTTCTTGCTGCCTGGCGCGGGCTTGAGCGTATGCAGTTCAATCATTTTTTTGCCTCCTCTTCAGCGACAACCTCGACTTGGAGCAGGTGCGGCACTTTGGCAATCATTCCGCGAATGCTGGGGTCGTCGCGGTGATACACGGTCTGGTTCAGTTTGCGCAGACCGAGCGCGCGCACCGTGCGCTTTTGGCTCTCCGAGTAGCCGATGGGGCTACGCTTGAGCGTGATTTTGAGCATCATTTATGCCTCCGCTACCTCTTTGAACTTGCGTACATACCATGGTGTGAGCGTTTTGAGCGAGACACCGCGCATTTGGGCGATTTCTTCGGGGGTGTGCAGCAGGCGCAGTGCCTCCATCGTTGCCCACGCGGCGTTGATGGGGTTGCGCGAGCCGACGAGTTTTGCCAGCACATCGCTGATGCCCGCCGCTTCCAGCAACGCGCGTACCGAACTGCCCGCCACGATGCCCGTACCGGGCGAGGCAGGCTTCAGCACGAGGCGCGTCGCGCCATACTCAACGGTGACCTCGTGCGGGATGGTCGTGCCGATGCGCGGTACATACACCAAGTTGCGTCGCGCCGCCTCGATTGCTTTGCGAATGGCATCAGGCACTTGACGCGCCTTGCCCAAGCCCACGCCCACATGCCCGTTCGTGTCGCCCACGACCACCATCACTTGGAAACTGAGCGTGCGCCCGCCCTTGTGCGTTTTGGACACGCGATTCGTGTGAATCACGCGCTCCACATGCAGGTTCAACTGGTCGGGGTTGATGTAGCTGTGTCGCTTTCTGCGCATACGAGCCTCCTAAAATTTCAGTCCTGCCTCACGCGCGGCGTCGGCGACGGCGGCGACGCGCCCGTGATAGAGGAACCCGCCCCGATCGAACACAACTTGGGTGATGCCTTTTTCGAGGGCGCGCTGCGCGATCAGGCGTCCGACGGCGGCTGCTGCCTCTTTGTTGCCAGTGCTTTTGAGCGTGTTGCGCAGCGCAGGCTCCGTCGTGGACGCCGAGACCAGCGTGTGCCCGATGGTGTCGTCAATAATCTGGGCGTGCATGTGACGCAGGCTGCGATACACGCACAGGCGAGGTCGTTCAGGCGTGCCGAACACCTTGCGCCGAATGCGCTTGTGGCGGGCAATCCGTCGCTCTCGCAAAGTCTTCTTCATGCGTGTTCACCTCTTACTTCTTGCCTTTACCTGCCTGCTGCTTGCCGGGCTTGAGGCGCACCACTTCCCCGCGATAGCGCAGCCCTTTGCCTTTGTAGGCGTCAGGCGGGCGCACCGCGCGGATGTTTGCCGCCTGCTGCCCCACTTGCTGCTTGTCGATACCGCGCACTTGGATGAGCGTCGCGCGGGTCTGCGGGTCTTGCTCAACCGCCAGCGTGATACCCGGAAACGGCTCGATACGCACGGGATGCGAGTAGCCGACCTGCAGCACGAGCGTCTTGCCGTCCATCTGAGCGCGATAGCCCACGCCGACAATCTCCAGCGTCTTCTCAAAGCCGTCCGAAACGCCCTTGACCATGTTGGCAATCAGCGTGCGCTGCAGCCCGTGCTGCGAGCGGGCAAATCGGTCGTCGGATGACCGCTTGACATGGAGCATGCCGTCCACTTGTTCAACAGTGATTACCTCAGGCAGCTGATGGGTCAGCTCGCCTTTGGGACCTTTGACGCGCACGGTCTTGCCTTCCAGGTGTACCTCGACGCCTTTGGGGATAGGAATCGGTTGCTTGCCTATTCGCGACATCGCCGTCCTCCTTACCACACGATGCAGATGACCTCGCCGCCGATGCGCCGACGGCGACACTCGCGGTCAGGCAGTAGCCCTTGTGAAGTGGAGACAATCGCCGTGCCCAGCCCGCGCTTGACAGGGCGCAACTCGTCCACAGGCGCGTAAATGCGGCGCCCCGGCTTGCTCACGCGCTCGATGTGCTGAATCACCGATTCGCCGCTGGGCGTGTATTTCAGGTGAATCACGAGCGTCGAGCGTGCGCCCTCTTGCTTGACCTCATAATCCTTGATAAAGCCCTCTTGTTTGAGCAGTTCGGCAATCTGCGTCTTCAGGCGCGAGCCGGGCACTTCCACCATCTCTTTACGCGCCTGCGCGCCGTTTCGGATACGAGTCAACATATCGGCAATCGGGTCAGTCATCATCTGCTTCGTGCCTCCTTACCAGCTCGCCTTGCGCACGCCGGGCAGCACGCCCTTGTGCGCTTGCTCGCGCAAACAGATACGGCACAGCCCAAAGTAGCGGATGTAGCCGCGCGAGCGACCGCAGATACTACAACGGTTCACTCGGCGCACCTTGAACTTCGGTTTCTTCTTCGCCTTCTCAATCCACGCGGTAGTTGGCATTCCTCTCGACCTCAGCGGGGTTTTATTATACCTGCTGTGCGGAGGCAATTCAAGGGGCGAGAATGGGTTATAATTCACGCTGGAGGCAAGCGACGATGGCTGTAGCCGATATTGAGACACGCCGCATGGTGCTGCGCGAGATCAGCAAGCGCCACCTTGATATTTCGCGGCTCGATGTGCAGGTGTTTCACGGCGTGGTGTACCTTCGGGGCACTGTGAGCGGGATGCGCGGGCACGATGTCGACCCCAAAGCCGAGATGGAGCTGATTCGGCGCATTCTGCGCCAGCGTCCCGGCGTGCGCGATGTGGTGATTGACCTGATTTACCGCTAACGGGTGCGCAGGCTGCTGGACGCGCTGTATCCGACTCGATGTGTGGCGTGCGGGCGGTTTTGTGCAGAGACGCTTTGCGCTGCCTGTGCTGAACAGTTTGTACCGCTGCGTCCGCCCCTGTGTCGTCGGTGCGGTGCGCCACTCCGCGACTTGGGTGACTGTCGCCACTGCGTGGGGCGTGCCTTTGCGTTTGACATGGCGGTCTGTGCGGGGTTGTATGCGGGCGGGGTACGCCGCGCGGTGCTGAACCTGAAGTTTCGCCGCTGGCAACGCGCTGCCATCCCATTAGCGGAGTTGCTGTGGCGTGCGTTGAGGCAATCGGAACGCGCTGGGTGGCTCGAGGTGGACGCGCTTGTGCCAGTGCCGATTCACCCGTTGCGGCGCGCCCTGCGCGGCTTCAATCAGGCGGAGCTGATCGCGCGACGGCTCAGCCTGCTTTCAGGCGTTCCCCTCTGTACTGACGCGCTCCGACGCCGTCTCTACCGCCGCCCGCAGGTCGGACTGCATCAGGCGCAGCGGGTGCAGAATGTGCAGAACGCCTTTGAAATCGCGCGTCCCGACCGCATACGTGGGCGTGCGCTGTGGTTGCTCGACGATGTGTTCACGACAGGCAGCACGCTCGACGCCTGTGCGCATGCGCTCAAGCAGGCGGGCGCGAGGCTCGTCGTGGCGCTTGCGATCGCACGCGACCTCAGCGAAGAGGGGCTAAGCTTGTAACAGGCGCGGTTGGCGCGACGGCATTCGTGCCGTCGCAGGCGATGGCAGGAAAACCATCGCCCCGAATTGAGACAATTTCAAGTTGGAGGGACTTAAGGGCCTCAAGTATGAAATCGTCCTGTTTTGGGCGCGTTGGGAACGCGCCCCTACAGAGCGTTTTGGGTAGGGGCGGGTTCCGAACCCGCCCCGCAGAAAAGGGACGATTTTACCTTTGAGGCACTTACCAACTGGCGCTTCAAGCGGCGCCATCGTCGGCGAGGACGCCGACGCGACGCTGGGCGTGCCTACGGCGTCGGCGGCGCGCCGACGGTATCACGGCGTTTGCTGCGCCAATTGGTATAGGAAGCTCAAGTCGTCCACAGGGTATACTTTCGCGCCTGATGAAACCACTGCCGAAAGTCGCGCAAACAGGCTCTGTGGAACGCGGCTATTCCATTTGGTTCGTAATGGTGGTCGCGCTGTTTCTCACCAGCCTGCTGGTGTCCAACCTCATCGCAGCGAAAATCATCGGCGTTGGCGGCTTGACGATGTCGGTAGCGATTGTGATTTTCCCGCTCAGCTACATTCTCGGTGATGTGCTGACGGAGGTATATGGCTACCGACGAGCGCGACTGGTGATTTGGATCGGCTTTGCATGTAATCTACTGATGGTGCTGGTTATCAGTATTGCCATTTTGCTGCCGCCCGCGCCGTTTTGGAAGCATCAGCAGGCGTTTGAGACAGTGTTGGGCGTTGCACCCCGCCTGATGCTCGCCTCGCTTGTGGCATATCTGGTGGGCGAGTTCACGAACTCGTATGTGCTGGCGAAACTCAAAATCGCCACACAAGGACGCTGGCTCTGGACGCGCACGATTAGTTCCACGCTGGTTGCCCAGCTATTAGATACGGGCATCTTCACGGCGGTCGCGTTCGGAGGCGTCTACCCGACTCAGGAGCTGCTCAAAATCGGGCTGATTGAGTGGCTTGCCAAAACGCTTTACGAGGCAGCAGCGACGCCCCTTACCTACTTGGTGGTCGGTTTCCTGAAGGCTCGCGAAGGCGTCGATGTGTACGACACGGAAACACGGTTCAATCCGTTCTTGGTGTGGGAGTAGCGACCCGTGACTTGTCTAAGCGCCTCAAATATGAAATCGTGCTGTTTTGGGCGCGTTGGGAACGCGCCCCTACAGGACGTTTTGGGTAGGGGCGGGTTCCGAACCCGCCCCGCAGAAAAGGGACGATTTCACCTTTGAGGCACTTACCAATCGGGGTTTCAGACGTCGTTATGCCCTCACCCCCAGCCCCTCTCCCAGAGGGAGAGGGGAGTCAAGTTCCCCCCTCGCCCACGCGGTGGGAGAGGGGGCAAGGGGGTGAGGGTGGTGAAACGGGACGATTTCACCTTTGAGGCACTTACCAATCGGGGTTTCAGACGTCGTTATGCCC
>JANXCK010000153.1 GCA_025060055.1 Fimbriimonadales bacterium
GATTTCCATCAGGTGGTCGTCGACCACATTTGCCAAGTGGTAGGTCGGAAAGCCGTCCGACTTGAGCATCACGAAGTCGTCCGTGAGCTTGTTCTGGAACACGGTGCGCCCGTGAATCAGGTCGTTGTACTCCACCGTGCCCTCTAAGGGCATTTTGAAGCGAATAACATACGGCATGCCCGCCGCCTCGCGGGCTTTCACTTCGGCAGGCGTGAGCTTGCGGCAGCGGCGATCGTACATCGTTTGCGCAGCGCCCTGCGCCCGCTGCTGTGCCCGCATCTGCTCGACCTCCTCGTGCGAGCAGAAGCACTTGTACGCTTTGCCTTCCTCCACCAGCTGGTGGGCGATACGATGATAGACCTCCAGCCGCTGCGACTGGTAGTACGGCGCATGCGGACCGCCAACTTCGGGACCTTCATCCCAGTCCAGTCCCAGCCAGCGCAAGGAAGCGAGAATTGCCTGCTCAGAGCCTTCCACGTAGCGGTCGCGGTCAGTGTCTTCGATGCGCACAAGGAACTTGCCACCGTGATGACGCGCGAATACCCAGTTGAACAGCGCAGTGCGAATGTTGCCCACATGGGGCATCCCCGTCGGACTGGGGGCGTAGCGCACACGAACCATCAAGCCAAGCCTCCTGTGTTCCACATAGGCATACAAAAAGTGTACCTCATTGCGCATCGGCACGGGAACCCCGCAAGCAGGTACAATCTATCGGGAGGCGAACGATGCGATTACCGTTCAAAAAAATCTTGGCGCCGACGGACTTCAGCGAACCGTCCTACTACGCCTTAGACACTGCGATTGAGCTGGCGGAGCATTTCAACTCGGAGCTGCATCTGTTGCATGTAGTGCCCCCGCTGCATGTGGTGCCAGTGCCTGTGAATGTGGAAGTGCCGTTGTATGAGAGCGAGATGCGCGAGGCGGCGGAGCGGTCAATGGAGGAGCTTATTGAGCAGCGCATCCCCAAACAGTTGACGGTGTTTGCCAGTGTCGTGTGGGGCGACCCCGCTGACGAAATTATTGCCTACCAGCGCGACAAGAACATCGACTTGATTGTGATTGCAACGCACGGGCGCAGCGGTTGGAAACGCTGGGTGTTCGGCTCCGTCACGGAGAAGGTAGTGCGCATGCCCACCTGCCCCGTACTCACGATTAACGCGCCTCAAGAATCGTAGCACGGGCATCTTGCCCGTGCAAGTGGCACGGACAGTCGTGTCCGTGTCCACCGTCGGCGCGGACGCCGACGCGACAATCTGCTTGGGCGAGACGCCCAAGCCACTGATTGTGGCACGGGCATCTTGCCCGTGCAAGTGGCACGGACAGTCGTGTCCGTGCTATGCTTGGACACGACTGTCCAAGCCACGCAGTGCTGGGGCGAGACGCCCAAGCCGCTGATTGTGGCACGGGCATCTTGCCCGTGCAAGTGGCGCGGACAGTCGTGTCCGTGCTATGCTTGGACACGACTGTCCAAGCCACGCAGTGCTGGGGCGAGGCGCCCAAGCCACTGATTGTAGCACGGGCATCTTGCCCGTGCAAGTGGCACGGACAGTCGTGTCCGTGCCCACCGTCGGCGCGGACGCCAACGCTACGGCTTGGACACGACTGTCCAAGCCACGCAGTGCTGGGGCGAGACGCCCAAGCCGCTGATTGTAGCACGGGCATTTTGCCCGTGCAAGTGGCACGGACAATCGTGTCCGTGCTATGCTTGGACACGACTGTCCAAGCCACCCAGTGCTGGGGCGAGACGCCCCAGCCACTGATTGTGGCACGGGCATCTTGCCCGTGCAAGTGGCACGGACAGTCGTGTCCGTGCATCGCCACTTGCTGAGTTGCAAAGGAAAGCGAACGATGCGATTCTGGGAACCGAAGCGACCGCTGATTTTCGGGCATCGGGGCGCGAGCATGCACGCGCCCGAAAACACGCTCTCGGCGTTTCGCCTCGCGCTGGAAATGGGCGCAGACGGAATCGAACTCGACATCACGCCGAGCGCGGACGGCGTGCCGATGATTATCCACGACCCCAACTTGGAGCGCACCACCGACGGCAAAGGCGATGTGCGCCAACTCAGTGCAGCAGAGATCCAGCGATACGACGCGGGCATCAAGTTCGGCAGCAAGTATGCGGGCGAGCGCGTGCCTACACTCAAAGAGGTGTTCGAAGCGTTCGGCAACCGCACACGGTATAACCTCGACATGAAGACCTTCTACCCCGAAGACCGCCCCATCGTGCGCACGATTTTGGCACTCATCGAGCAGTATAAACTCGCGCCACAGATTCTCATCTCCTCGTTCAGCTTGGACACGCTGAAGTGGTTCACGGAAGAGTCGCGAACCCTGCGCTTAGGCGTACTGATTAGCCAGCACACGCCTCACATGCTGCTGGAAGACGGACGGCGCTGGGGGATTCGCTACGAGGCGCTTCACCCCAATCACACGCTGGTCGATGAGACGGCGATGCGTCGCGCGCGGCGGCAGCGCAAGAAGATGGTCGTGTGGACGGTCAACGACCCTGAGCGCAAGCGCGAACTGACCCTGCTGGGCGTGGACGCGATTATCACCGACGACCCGGTGCGCTCATAAGTGCCTCAACGACCAAACCGTCCCGTTTTCCTATCCTCACCCACACCCCCCCCTCCCCCCGAGGGCGTGGGGTAAGTCGGCGCCCCTCCCCCGCGACGCGGGAGAGGGGCTGGGGGTGAGGGTCAGAGAAGGAGCTTTTAACTTTTGAGGCACATAAGTCCTCCCAGTATGAAATCGTCCCCTTTTTAGCAGGAAGCACAGGATGGAGCGAAGGGGCACGGTTCCCGCGCCCTGCCAGTGCGCTTAGAGACAATCCAATCTCGGAGGCACTTAACAATCAGCAGAGCAAACACCGTACTGCGTCGGCGGGGACGCCGACACTACATACGGGTGTGTGCGTAGTGTCAGCGTCTCGCTAACGAGAGACGAGGCTCGAAGCCTCAACGTAGCCCAACGCTTGCTCCGCTGTCCCGTCCTCAGCGGCGCACACGCCGAAGGTACAATACACGCCGATGCGCGAAGAGCGACAGCAGAATTGGGGCATCTCGCCTGCGCTGAGTGCGAACCCATGCCCATGGATGAGTTTCGCAGAAGCGCATGCGGTCAATTCCCTCATCGAGCGTGCCCTTCAGGAAGACCTCGGCGCAGGCGATTGGACAACTGATAGCCTGATACCCCCCAACCACACGACCCGCTGTGCGATTTTAGCGCAAGCGGACGGCATCGTGTGTGGCGTGCTTATTGCGCAGCGCGTGTTTCAGGCACTTGACCCTACAGTGCGGTTCTTAGAGGCTTTAGCCGATGGCGCATGCGTCGCGCCCGACACTACCGTGCTGGGGATTGAGGGCGACACCCGCGCAATTCTCAAAGCCGAGCGCACAGCGCTGAACTTCCTTCAGCATCTTTCGGGGGTTGCCACCCTCACGCGCCAGTTCGTGGACGCGGTTGCAGGCACAGGGGCACAAATTGTCGACACGCGCAAAACCACGCCGGGACTGCGCTTGCTGGAAAAGTATGCTGTGCGCGTGGGTGGCGGGCGCAACCACCGCATCGGGCTGTACGACGGCATTCTCATCAAGGACAACCATCTGGCGGCGCTGGGGGGCGATATCCGCGAAGCCGTTCGCCGTGCCCGCCAGAACGCCCCACACCTGCTCGCTATTGAGGTGGAGTGTGCCACGCTGGAACAGGTGCAACACGCTATCGACGCAGGGGCAGACGGGATTCTGCTGGACAACATGCCCCTTGAGACGCTGCGTGCAGCGGTTCAAATGGCGAAAGGGCGCGTGCGCTTCATCGAGGCGTCAGGCGGGGTCAACCTGCAGACCGTGCGCGCGATTGCCGAGACGGGTGTCGATTTCATCTCCGTCGGCACGCTCACCCACTCCGCCCCTATCCTGCCGATGCACTTGGAGTTTTAGCATGCGCTGGCGCGAGCTGTACCCTGAATGGCAAGCAGCAGTTGACGAGCTGGTTTCCAGCACGGGCACAACGCTCGTGCTGGGCGCGACCGATGTGGGCAAGTCCACCTTCTGCTCGCTGTTGCTCAAGCTCAAGCAGCAGGCAGGGCAGAGTGTCGGCTTCGTGGATTTGGATGTGGGGCAGACCACTGTCGGACCGCCTGCAGCGTTCAGCAGCGTGCTGATTAGCAAGCCCTACGAGCTGCTCAGCGAACTGGTTCCCAACGCGTTGGCGTTTCTGGGCGATGTGTCGCCCGTGCGCCACACCGCGCTGGCGCTGAGCGGCGCGCGGCGCGTGCTGGATGACCTTCTACCACTGCAGCCTGACAGCATCGTCATCGACACAGACGGCTACATCGGCGGCTGGCACGGGCGTGCCTACAAGCTGATGCTGATTGACCTGCTGCGCCCGCGCGTGGTGGTCGCCCTGCAGCGCAACGAGGAGCTAAACCCGATTGTGGAGGCGTTGCGTCGTCGTGCCGACTGGAAGCTGTACGAGCTAAGCGTGCCCAAAAGCATCCTGCGCAAGTCGCCGCTGCACCGCGCCCAGCATCGGCGCGCAGCGTTCGCCCGCTACTTTGAACGCGCCTACGCGCACACGCTCCCGTTGGAGCAGTTCAGCTTCGTCGGCAGGCGACTGGGCGCGGGACAGCCGTTTTCGGAAGCCCGACGCCGTTTCCTCGCCGAGCAGGTGCGGGCGGAACTGCTGCATGCCGAAATGGTCGGCGACTCGCTGCATCTGATTGTGCGCGAACCGCTCAGCGATGCGCAAATCGAGACGCTGATGACGCTGGCGAATGTAGACAAGCTCGTGATGCTACCTCAGTCTGCCTATCACAACTTGCTGGTGGGGCTGGTTGACTACACGGGGCGGTGCTACGGGTTAGGGCTCATCGAGTCGCTGGACTATGTTGCACGCACGCTGAGCGTGCTGACGCCCGTGCGCTCAGTGCAGCCTGTGCGCTGGGTGCAACTGGGCTACTTGCGGCTGCTGCCCGACGGCACGGAACTCGGAGAGCCGTTGCGGGAAGGGTGATGAAAGCAGGTACAACTCCACTAATGACGCCTACAATCTCCACTAATGACGCCCACCAACACCCTCTACTACGGCGATAACCTGCAAGTGCTGCGCCAACATGTTGCAGACGAGAGCATCGACCTCATCTACCTCGACCCGCCCTTCAACAGCAACCGCGAGATTTCACCTATGAGGCACTTACCAATCGCTGTTTCAGACGCCGTATTGCCCTCACCCCCTGCCCCCTCTCCCACCGCGTGGGAGAGGGGGGAGTCGGACCTGACAAGGGTACACGCCCCAAGTTCAAAATCGCTGGCGGTTGCGGCTTTCCTGAAAGCCCCCCTCCTTGAGGTTCCCCTCACTCCGCGAGGGGAACCAGGAACAACGCGCGGTTCCCCCTTTCTAAGGGGGAACCTGCAGGAGGGGGTTCAAAAAATCCCGCCTTCTGCCCGCGTGTTGAGGCAAAACGATGTACCCTTACCAGGAGAGTCGGACTCCCCTCTCCCGCGGGGCGGGAGAGGGGCGGGGGGGGAGGGCACAACGACACTTGAAACCCCGATTGGTATAAGTGCATCGGCGACATTTGCGGCAGGAATCTGCGCCTGACTGGGCGAAAAGCAGTTACATGTCCCTGCTTGCAGTAGCATTGCCAAAGAGCGAGGCGTCGCATGTGCCGTTTGGCGAGCTGATAGGGGTCGATTGGCGTCAGCACACGATAGTGCGACGGCTGATTCCTCGCGCAGGGCGGGCGTGGCGTACCGTGCCACCTGTAAATGCGTATGAGTTGCAGCAGCGCTGCGAGTGGCTGAGCAAGCGCAGCATCAAGGCACACAGCAAGCTCGTCGCACTACGCCTTGCGATTAGCATGTGCGACTTGACCACGCTGGAGGGGGCGGACACGGCAGAGAAGGTGCGCCGCCTGTGTGCCCGCGCGCGTTATCCCTACACGCCACGCGAGGGCATGCCCGACGCCGAGACCGTTGCTGCGCCCCCCGTCGCCGCCGTGTGCGTGTATCCCACCTTCATCGGCGTTGCTAAGCAGGCGTTGCAGGGCAGCAGCGTCAAGGTCGCCACTGTGGGCACGGCGTTTCCATCGGGGCAGTACCCGTTCCACTTGCGCCTGGCGGATGTGAAATGGGCGGTTCGCGAGGGCGCGGACGAGGTAGACATGGTCATCCATCGGGGCGCGTTCCTGCAGGGCGACTATCGGCGCGTGTTCGACGAAATCGCGAAGGTCAAGGACGCCTGTGGCGAGCGCGTCCACCTGAAGGTGATTCTGGAGACGGGCGAGCTGGGCGACTACGACGCAATTCGCCGAGCAGCGCACATTGCGCTAATGGCAGGTGCAGACTTCATCAAGACCAGCACGGGCAAGGTTCAGCCTGCCGCCACGCTGCCCGCGACGCTCGTGATGCTGGAAGCGATTCGCGACTTTTACGACGCCACAGGGCGCGCAGTGGGGATGAAACCTGCGGGCGGCATCCGCACCGCCAAAGACGCCATCCGCTATCTGGTGCTGCTGCACGAGACTCTGGGCGAGGAGTGGCTCACGCCTGCTCGGTTCCGCTTCGGGGCAAGCGCGCTGCTCAACGACCTCCTGCGCCAACTCATCAAGCAGCTTACAGGCAGCTACCGCGCCGATGACGAGTTTCCGTATGACTGAACAGCCAGTCGAAATCGGGTTGCATCAATTACAGGAATCGGCGCGGTGGTGTATAATACGGATGTCGCCGTGGTGGAGGAAGGCATGACCGTTCAGCGAGCGCACTACTGCGGGCAACAACGCCGCAGCAGGCTGCGCCCCCTGCCTTGTGGGGATGCGGGCTTCCCTATGATGCAGCGTGCGTCCCGCGGCGGGAACCTCATCACGAGCTGCAGCAGTCAATCGAACCACAGAGGAGGAACCAGAATGCGAAGGGGCTTTACGCTGATCGAACTGCTGGTTGTGATTGCGATTATCGCCATTCTTGCCGCGATTCTTTTCCCTGTGTTCGCTCAGGCGCGCGAGGCAGCGCGTAAAACCAAGTGCCTCAACAACGGTAAAAACTGGGCACTGGCAATCCAGATGTACATCAACGACTACAGCGAGACCTTCCCATTCGCCATCTACGATACGGCGGTTGATAGCCAAGGGCGTCGCTGCCAGTTCACCATGATTAGCGCGACCTACCCATACGCGCGGAACAGAGACATTCTCGTCTGCCCGTCGGACGACGTACCGATGGACTTGCACGGCGGTATCTTAGCGCTTTCAGGCACGCTGCAAACACCTGGCGGCGAATGCACTCGTATCAGCAAACTGAGCTACATGTTCAACTTCGACCTTGCAATTCCAGGGCAACACATCCTAAACACCGAGTGGAACACCTGCCCACCCCGACGCAATCCTGTGAACTTGGCAGAGCTGAGGTTTCCTGTTGAGACGATTATGATGTTCGATGCGCATCTGATGATTCTGTTCAATGCGACTTGTGGCAGCGTGCTTCAGATGGACACTCTTGAGATACCAATTCAAGCGCGACACAATCAGATGGTGATGGCGAACTATGCCGATGGGCACTCTAAGGTGCTGAGGGTGCGTCGTGACCGTCCGAACTGTGTCTATCGGTACTTGACGGGCGACTCGCTGGCTTCGCTGCGCGATGCGCAGCCGTGGTGCTTGGGCGAGGGTCCATATCTGCGCCGTTGTGGTCGCAACGCGCCCGATCCGTGTGTGTTCCAAGTGCAGGGTCTGATTGATGAGGACGCGCAGGGCAAGTGTTATCGCCCGTCGCGCGAGTGTCCCTAAGCGGTGACGCTCACGCCGTTTGCGTGGGTTTTGCTGGGGCTGGGCGGGCTGGTGGCTTTTCTGAGCGCTGCCCGCCCCGAATGGCTGGGCTGGGTGCTGCTGATTGACCTGCTTGCGGTGCTGGCAATCACGGTAGACGCCTTCACTTTGCCACGCGCAGACGCCTTTCGCGTGCAGCGCAAGCACGAGCGGGTGCTGTCGCTCGGCACAGCAAACCGAATTGAACTCCACTTGGAGCATGCACTGACCACGCCGCGGCGTGCCCGCCTGCGCGACGAACCGCCCCCGTTCTGCGACTATGATCGGCGCGAGTTCTCTGTGACGCTGCTGCCCAACCAGCCCACGCAGGTTGTGTACCACCTTACGCCGCGCTATCGGGGCGAGGCGCGCTTTGAAGATGTGTTCGTGCGCGTGGCAGGTCGGTTCGGCTTAGCCTTGCGCGATTACCGCTTGCCCGCCCGCGAAAGCGTGCCTGTGTACCCGAACCTGCTGCAGATGCGCGAGTATGACCTCTTGCGCCATCGTGGACGGCTGCAGCAGATGGGTTTCCGACAGCTGCGCCTGCGCGGACAAGGCACAGAGTTCGAATCGCTGCGCGAATATACCCCCGATGACGAGTTCCGTAAAATCGACTGGAAGGCGACCGCGCGACGCGGCAAGCCCATCGTGCGCGACTATCAGACCGAGCGCAGCCAAAATGTGATTCTGATGCTGGATGCAGGGCGCAACATGCTGGCGGAGGTGGAAGGCAAGCGCAAGTTCGACGCGGTGTTGAACGCCGCGCTAATGCTCGCCTATGTTGCGGTGCAGATGGACGACAAAGTGGGCGCGCTGGTGTTCTCCGACGAGATTGACCTGTTTAGCGTGCCACAGCGCGGTAGGACGCAGGTCGGCAAACTCGTGGAGGCGCTGCACGCGGCGCAACCGCGCATGGTGGAACCCGACTACCTTTACGCGACGACCTACTTAGCCCGACGCTGGCGCAAACGCTCGCTCATAGCGCTGTTCACCGACCTGATTGACCCCGATGCCTCGCGGATGGTGTTGCACGCGCTCGGAACGCTCACGCGCCAGCACCTGTGCGTGGCGATTACCGTATCTGACCCCCGTCTGCACGCGTGGAGCCGACAGGTTCCAGAGAAGCCCCTCGAACTGTATCGGCGTGCCGTTGCCGTGCAGACACTTGCCGACCGCCTTGCCGCGATGCGCACGCTGGAACGGATGGGCATCCACTGCATCGATGCCGAGCCAGAGACGCTTGTCCCCGCGCTGGTGAACTACTATCTGCAGATGAAGGCACGCGGCGGGCTGTAGCAGACGCGCGTTGCTCATCTGCCATACCGAGGGGCAGTGAGGTAGAACCGCTTGCCGAACACCTGCGCTTCAGCCAACACGAACACCGCATCGCGCCGAGTAAACGCCGCGTCAGTTGTGAGGCAGTACGCCCCCTCTTGACGCATCCGCTGCATGGTAGCATCGGGGTTATCCGAAGTGGCATATCGCCCACCGCGATAGAACTGTACGCTCGGATAGCCAGGGTGTACGCGATACAGAATCAGCGTTCGGTAGGGAGGTGGCTTGAGCGCAAGGTCGCGCACAGGCTTCAGCGCAAGACGGTCATAGCCCACGAGCGCGCCGTTCCAGCCAACAAGCAGCAACACAATCCCGACAGTGCGCGTCCACGGCGGCGCGGCGGGCTTGGCGAGCGCAAGCACGGCAAGGGGCATACCCGCGGCGAGCGCAACCACCCAGACCGCGCTTTGCCAGAGCGGCGCATACAGCGCAATCGCCGCCCAAAAAGCCGCGCCCACTACCAGCGCTAAACGGTTCCACCAACTGGCTCGGAGCGGATGGTGCGCAAGGGTGTCTTCGCACAGACGCGCCTGCACAATGCGTGCTCCTGCCAAAAGCGCAAGTGCGGGCAACATTGGAAAGATGTATGCGGGCAACTTGGTGAAGCTGAGCGTGAACAGCCCAAACACCAGCCATGCCCAACGGCGTAAGTAGAGGCGAAGCGCGTCATCCTCGCGTGCCCACAGCACCCCGACATAGCCTATCAGCGGCAACCCACCCGGCCACAGCACAACGACATAAAACAGCAGATAGAGTGCAGCGCCTCCAACGATGCCCAGAGCGTCGCCGCGTTGGAAGAGCGTCAGCACGGAGTGCGCCCTGTCGCCGCCCGCAAACCGCAGCAGGTTCTGCCGCACCACAAACTCGTTGAAAAACTCCGCCCCGTGCTGCCAGTATATGCCCACATACCATGGCAGGGCGGTAAGCAACGCTGCAAGCAGTGCCAGCAGCACCCAGCGGAAGCGCAAACCACGAGCGTGCAACAGCCTCGCGTTCCAAAGATACAGCAATCCCACCAGACCCAGCCCAACAGGTCCCTTAGTCAGCACCGCTAAGCCCAGCGCAACACCCCCCAGCGCGCTCCAGAGTACCCCACGCGCTTCCCACAGCGCAATCAGGGCGACTGTGAGCAAAAAAGTCAGCGTCATATCGGTAATCGCGAGCCGAGCGAGCATTAGGCTCAGCGGTGCAATAGCGAACAGCAACGCGCCCCAAGTGCCCGCGCCCTGCCCCAGACGCCGATTGCCCCACCAAGCAAGTAGCCCAATCGTCAGCCCGTACATCACCGCAGAAGGCAGGCGTACAGCAAACTCGTTCTCGCCGAATAAGCGCATGCTCAGCAGCATCAGCCAGTAGAGCAGAGGCGGTTTCTCGAACCACGGCTGACCCGTGAAGGTCGGCGTGCGCCAATCGCCCGACTGACGCATTTCCCACGCGACCGAGGCGTAGAAGCCCTCGTCTAAGTCGGTCAAGCCGAATGCTCGCAGGTCAATCAGCGCTGCAAGCACGCACAGCCACAGCAGCCAACGCATCGAAGCACTCGCTATTCAAGGCGGTGTTGTACCAACGGCGTTTCACGCAACATCGTTCGTCAGCGAGACGCTGACGCGACGCGCGCTCCCCGTAGTGTCGGCGTCCCCGCCGACGACTGCACCACCTGAAACGCCGATTGGTAAGTGCCCCAAAGGTTAAATCGTCCCTTTTCTGCGGGGCGGGTTAGGAACCCGCCCCTACCCAAAACGCCCTGTAGGGGCGCGTTTTCAACGCGCCCAAAACAGGACGATTTCATATTTGAGGGACATAAGCGCCTCCAAGATTAAATCGTCCCCAGACGCACGGGAAGAGCCAGGTACGACGGCGTTCCCGCCGTCGTCCGTGATGGCGAGGACGCCATCGTACCAATTGAGGGACGATTTCACATCTGAGGATATGTGCCCCTCAAAGGTTGAATCGTCCCAAAACTTTGCAGGGCACAGGTGATGCGACAGCGCGAACGCCCTCGCGGACGGCAAGAATGCCGTCGCACCAAATAATGTCCGTGCCACGATGTGGCTTGGGCGTCTCGCCCAAGCAGAGTTGAGGAAGACTGCCTCTCAACGCGATTGTTGAGGTCTGATCACGCTTACGCCGTCCATGTAGGGGCGCAGTGCATCTGGGATCACCACGCTGCCATCTTCCTGCTGATAGTTCTCCAAGAGAGCTGCCATCAGGCGGGGTGTGGCGACGCCCGAAGCGTTCAGCGTATGCACAAATTCGGGCTTGGCAGTCGGCTCAGGGCGATACCGAATGTTCGCCCGACGCGCCTGGAACGCCTCGAAGTTGCTACAGGACGACACCTCCAGCCACATCTGCACACCAGGCGACCAGACCTCCAAGTCATAGCACTTCGCTGCCGCGAAACCCAAATCGCCCGTGCAAAGCAGCATAATGCGATAGGGCAGCTCCAGCCGCTGCAGCACACGCTCGGCGTCGCGCAGCAGTTTCTCGTGTTCGTCGTAGGAGGTTTCGGGCGTGGTGAACTTGACCAGTTCCACCTTGTTGAACTGGTGGAGGCGCAGCAGCCCGCGCGTGAGCCTGCCCGCCGCGCCCGCCTCGCGCCGAAAGCACGGCGAGTACGCCACCAAGTAAATGGGCAGCTGCTCCGCGCTCAGAATCTCCTCACGGTACAGGTTCGTCACGGGCACTTCGGCAGTCGGGATGAGATATAGCGGGTCGTCGGCACAGCGATACATCTCCTCCTCGAACTTGGGTAGCTGTCCCGTGCCCACCATCACTTCGGGGCGTACCAGAAACGGCGGGAAAATCTCGGTGTAGCCGTGTTCGCGTGTGTGCAAATCCAGCATGAAGTTGATGAGTGCGCGTTCCAGGCGTGCGCCCAAGCCCGTGTAGAAGTGGAACCCGCTGCCGCCGACCTTTGCGCCGCGCTCGAAATCGATAAGCCCCAGCAACTCGGCGAGTTCCCAGTGGGGTTTCGGCTCGAAATGCATCGGGTGGGGCTGCCCGCCCCGACGCACCTCCACATTTTCGCTCGCGTCGGCGCCGCGGGGGGTTGTGGCGTGCGGAATATTCGGCAACAGCAGCAGTTTCGCCTCGCGCTCTTGTTCGGCAACGCGCTTCTCGTGTTCCAACTGCTCGATCTGGGCTTTGAGGGTGCGCAGTTGCGCCAAGAGCGGTTCGGTGTCCTCGCCCGCTTTCTTGCGCAGGGGGATTTCTTTGGAGATGCGATTTTGCTCGGCGGTCAGCGTTTCCACTTGGGTGGTCAGTTCGCGCCAGCGGGCATCGACGGCGAGCCACGCCTCGAGCAAGTCGGTGTCATACCCGCGCATCTGAAGGGCTTCCCGCATGCGCTCAGGTTCACTGCGCAGCAGTCGGTAGTCCAGCATAGTCGCAATTGTACCGAAAGCGGCGGTTCCCGCCAACAAGTTATACCAATCGGTGTTTCATGCGACACAGTTCGTCAGCGAGACGCTGACGCTACGCAGGCATATTCGTAGCGTCGGCGTCCTCGCCGACGACTGCGCTACTTGAAACCCCGATTGGTATTAGGGGTTCTCATTTAGGAGTAGACGGCTGAAGCCGTTGCTGGGCAGACCAAGCCGACCTGCGTCGGCTTATAGCCCGCGCAGGCGGGCTTCGGGGGTGGGGGTGCGACTTCAGTCGCAGAAGATTTTTGAAGCGCAGCTTCTAATACACGCTCTCAAGCTGTCTCCAAGTCGACAGGGCGCAGGATGCAGATGGGCGTCTGCTGGGCGCCCTGCCCTAACGGGTTGTCGGCGAAGAGCGCAACGATCAGTGCGCTATCTACCTCACGGCTTTTGCCCAGCACCACCACGCCCAAGTCGTTGGCGTCGACAATAGCAACAGGCACGCCCAACCGCTCCGAGAGCAATTCGCAAACCGCGTTCGGGCGTTCAGGGGCAAGGCACGCATATTGGTTGTAGGGCGGCAGCGTGTAGGGGGTAGGTCCGTCAATGGCGGCGACCCTGCGTCCCGCGATTCGGTAGAACAGCCCGCGAATGCCCAGCGGGCGCGTACACGCTGCAACAGCCGCCGCGATGAGAATCCGCGCTATGCCCGCTTCGCGCAGCGCCAGCTCCATCGTCACAGGGCTGCCGATACCAATACCTGCGGGCGTGCGGGTCACGAACCGACTAAGCCAGTGCGCCAGCGGGCGCGGCTGGATGCTCTCCACAGGATAGGCGCGCCCTTGACAGATGGCGACCACTTTCTCCGCAAGCACCACGATGTCGCCCGCTTGCACGCGCGGGCGTACATACTGCTCCAGAAGATGTTCAAGGCTCTCGGAGGGCATCACGACATGCGTGCGGATTGGGCAACGCGCCCAAGTGCGCCCCTGATAGGTTCGGTATAGCTCCTTGCCTGGGTTCGGTTGGCACTCCATAGCGACCCGTGCCCGCGTTCATGCGCGAGCCACTTGCAGTATACCTGCTTGCAGACACGGTTTTTTTTTCGAACACCCTCTGTCCCCCTTGACACCGACCACCCCGCTCAGGTATACTTCCTGTGCCATACCGCAGACAGCAGGCGTCCCGAAGGGGACATAATCCGCACGGCGGTCTCGCCTGCCGAGGAAGGCGCACAGAACGGATACGCATAGCGCGGTCGCTTTGACTGCGTGCCAGCACGCTTGGGCGGTTTGCCCAAGCCACACAGAGTGCGAGCCTGCTGCGGCGTGGCTCGCGTTTTTGCTTTAAAGCGCGAAACCGACTTAGGAGGTGTATTCCCGAATGGCTACCGTCGAAGTGGCAGGGGCGGATGGGGCGAGCGCGCCGCGCTCGTGGCAACCGAAGGCGGGCGGCAAGAAAAAAGAGCAGGTCGCCCAAATCCGCGCGTGGATTGCCGAATCGAAGGCGCAGATTCTGGTGGACTTTCGCGGGCTGAGCGTGCGCGAGATTACCGACCTGCGCAGGCAGTTGCGTCAGGCGGGCGCGGAGCTGCGCGTGGTCAAAAACACTCTGTACCGCGTGGCACGCGAAGGCAAACTGCCCGAAGGGCTGGAGCCGTATCTGCACGGCATGACCGCGATCGCTTTCGTCACAGGCGACGAAGCCGCCGCCGCCAAAGCGCTGGTCGACTACATCAAGCAGGCGCGTAAATCGGAGCCGAAAGCGTTGTTGCTGGGTGAGCGTGTCTACCCCGCCGAAATGGTGGACACGCTGGCGAAACTCCCGCCCCGCGAGGTGATGCTCGCCCAGTTCCTGGGCGCGCTGCAGTCGCCTCTGACGGGCTTGGTAGGCACGCTGTCCGAAATTATTGGGCAGTTCGTGCGCACGCTCCAAGCCATCGCTGACAAGAAGGCAGAAACACCATCCTAACCGAAGGAGGACACGACCATGCCAAAACTGACCGCTGAGGAACTGATTCAGGCAATCGATGAGATGACCGTTCTGGAGCTGAACGAACTGGTGAAGGCGTTGCAAGAGAAGTACGGCGTGTCGGCAGCAGCGCCCGTAGCCGTCGCGGCGATGCCCGGTACGATGATGCCTGGCGCAGCGCCTGCCGAGGCTGCCCCTGCCGCCGAAGAGAAGACCTCGTTCGATGTGATTCTGGCAGCAGCCGGCGACAATAAGCTACAGGTCATCAAAGTCGTGCGTGAGGTCACGCAGCTCGGACTGAAAGAGGCGAAAGACCTCGTGGAAGGCGCGCCTCAGAAGGTCAAAGAGGGCGTGAGCAAGGAAGAGGCAGAGGACATCAAAAAGAAGCTCGAAGAGGTGGGCGCGAAGGTCGAAATCAAGTAGACGCGCCCTCTCACCGAGCGACTTGCGCTTGGCGTAATCGGTTCGCATCTGTGGTACGATGGCGTCCGCGCCATCGTACCGAATTCAGATTTAGCCGCCGAGTGAAATGGGCTACCTCTACAGTAGGAGCGCGGTTCCAATGCCCCGAAGAGTTTTATCTGCGCTCTCTCTTCGGGCGGAGAGAGCGCAGCGACGGAGCACCAGCGGTTATGCAACCCGTCGGCGACGACGGTATGCCAACCCTATCAGTCCGACCGTAAGCGCTAACATCGAGGCAGGTTCGGGAACACAGTGGAGATCCCAGCCCCACTCAATGCCATCATGGAGGGTAACCGTCCCTGGCGTGTTCAAGTCCCAAGTGGCAATAAACAGAGAGGCGCGCCACCGAATGAAGTCGGGGCGGTTACGGCATACGCGCGCGGGTACATCGGAAAAGCGAATGAAGTCGTTGCCGCTGTTAGCTGTATGCTCCTGTTCAGTCCAGTAGAAGGGCAGATTATCGTCGTTAGGGCGAGGATCGATGTACGGCGACGTGTTGCCGCCCAGAGGGAAATTTGTATCGATCATCTGAATCCAGCGCAGCCCTCTAACATTCCCATTAGCAGGGGGATTGTAGGTTGCAAGAAACTGGGCGCCGCCCCTGTGTGGTGCAGTAAGGAAAGTAGCGATGTAGTCTTGGATTGTTAGAGTCCCTGGCAGGTTGGCACCCAGATTGATCGTCCAGCCAGGAAACTCCTGAGCCAGTGTCTGGGACACGAGAGTGGCGCGAGCACCGCCAGCCGCATGGTAAACGACCTCAATTAGGTCTACTCGGTCGCCGTTGCTGGCTGTGGCGCTGGGGACATAGTTGTTCGGTCCAACAATATTAAATGCGGTTGCAACGCCTATGCTGCACCATACGCTAATCGCTAAAAGTAGCGCGCGTGTCTGAGTTTGAAGCATTGCTCGTTTCATCGTGCATTCCTCCGCTGTAAGGGGGTATCTGGCAGGTTGCTCGCGCCCTTACAGGGGAGTAAGACTCGTCGCACCTGACGCCTGTTGCACCGCTTGAGCAGCATTCTACAAAGTTTGGCTCTCATGCGGTCTCTCAGAAGGGTATAATAGCATAGCAGTTCCACTTCGACTTCTGGAGTGAGGTGATTGCAGAACGACCGTCGTGACACCCTGAACCGCTTGGCGCAGGAGGCGCAGCAGGGCGATAAAAACGCGCTGGAGGCCTTGCTGGAAGAGTGCCGCTTGTGCCTGCAGCGCTATTTTCGCACGCGTGCCCGCAGCGCTGAAGACTGCGAAGACTTGGTGCAGGAAACCTTGCTGCGTGTTGCCAACGCTCTGCCCAGAACCGCGCTGGACGCGCCATTCGACCACTGGCTGTACCGTATCGCCGCGAACTGCTTGATGACCTACTACAGCCGTGTCTATCGCCAGCGTGAGACGGCGTTCACACAACTTAATTACCCCGAAGGCATTCAGAGCCTGCAACAAAGTGCGTTCGAGACGAGTCTACTGGAGCAGATTGCTGACGAGCAGAGGCAGACTGTGCTGAAGCAGATTATCAGAGAGGTCTGCTCGGAAGCCGAGCGGCGCGTGATCTTGCTGCACGCTCAGCATGAAACACCTGAAAGTATCGCCCAGATATTGCAGATGAAGCCCGCGACGGTGCGTAGCCACCTCATGCGCGGGCGGGCAAAAGTGCTGGCGTACTTGATTCAGCATCGCCCTGAGCTGGTCGGTGGCGCGGAGGGCATTCAAAGGGCGATGGCCGCATTAGAACGCGAGGGAGGCGAGCCGCTTAGTGAGGCAGAACGACGCGCTCTGCATGCGCCAAAGCCCAACCAAACCAACCTGCGCCGCGCCGCGCTGAAACTGGCAAAGTATCTGCGGTTGGAGTAGGAAATAGCGCAAGGAGGATGAACAGTGCAAACGGTCGTTCACAAAATGACACAGTGGAACGAGCAGGAGCACGCCGCCCACTTGGACGCGGAGCAGATTCTGGAGTTGGTAGAGCGTGGACGCCGCTGCCGACGCTACGAAGAATACATTGACCACATCACCGAGTGCGCCGTCTGCCGCGAGACCTACAAACAACTGCTGCAGGCAGAGCAGATGGCGCGCGCGACGCGCCAAATGGTGTGGATGCCCAGACTGCGCTTCTGGCTGCCCGCAACGGCAGCGGCGATGCTGCTCCTGTTTTTTGGGGTGCGTGCGCTGCTTCGCGACGGCGCAGAGGTCGCGGGACTGCGCCAAGCGAACGGCGTATGGTACGAGGGCACAACGCGCCTGCCTTCGTGGGCGTTCACTGCGGCGGCTCAGTTCGCGAATCCGCCAGCGCCTATGCGCGACGCGCCCCGTGAAGCGCCCGCCCTTCGCCTGACAAGCCCCAACCCCGCTAATGCTGCCATCGAGAGCCTTACACCCGAATTCCGATGGGAACCTGTGCCCGACGCTGTGCGCTACCGTGCATGGCTGGAACGCGCGGATGGGCAGCAGCGCATCAACTTGGTTGTGGAGGGCGAACGCGCCACACTGCCCCAAGCCAAGCAGTTGGAGGCAGGCGTGGCGTACCGTCTCACCATCGAAGCCCTTGCTCCCGACGAGCGCGCGGGCGACGGGCTAAAAAGCGTTTACGAGTTCCGCACGCTCACGCCTACTGAGCAGCAGCAGCTCCGCTGGGCACGGGCGAACCGCTCCGCTGCCCCCCGCGTATGCACGGTGGTTTTCTACCAGTTAGGCTTCTACGCCGACGCGTTGGAGACGCTGGACAGGCTACCCAACGAGCCGCTGGCGACGCAGTGGCGCGCTGCGCTGCTGTCGCGAAGACAAAACAGCGGGAGTTATACCAATCAGGGTTTCAAATGACGCATCGTCCTGTACGGCTCAAGCCGTTGCTATGCAGACGAAGCCGACCTGCGTCGGCTCTTTAGCCCGCGCTGGCGGGCTTTGTCTGCACAGGAACGGCTTCAGCCGTATGTCCTTTCGCCACACAGGTAACTCTGTCGTGGGTGAGACCGATGGCGACCGTCCGTGCCAAACCGAAGCGCAAGCGTCGCTACACCGAGCAAAACCTGCTGCAGGTGCCCGACAACGGGCGCAAGGCTGTCTCTAAGGCCACTGATGGTACATTCCAGCGACTTGTGCCATCAGTGGCTTACCGCGTTCCTCCAGAGCGCGCATCGCCTCGCGCGAAAGCGGTTGAAAAGTACGCACCGCCTGCACCAGCTCGCGCAGCTCGCCGATGCTGTTAGGCAGGATTACAGCGGTATGGATAGGATAACTGAGCGCGTAATGTACCAGTTCGCTCACAGTGAACCTGCCCTCGCCCACGAGACGCCCTACCCCCATCACCTTCATCACTGCCAGCCCGACACCCTTCCGCTGCGCATATCCCAAAAACTCTTTGGTGAATGCGCGCGGGTGGTGCGGCTCTGTGGGGTTCAGCGGGAATAAAACCATGTCGAACGGGTAGCGCTCCATCGCCGTCTTCATCACCTCAGGGTCGTTGTGTCCTGAGATGCCGACGTAGCGCACAACTTTCTGCTCTTTGGCTTGCTGGAACGCCTTGATTGCGCCGTCGGAAGCGAACAGGCGTTCAATCTCGTAAGGATAGGAGACATGGTGAACAATCCACTGCTCGATTTTGTCGGTGCGCAGGCGTTTGAGACTGTTTTGCAAGTCGCGCCATGCCCCGTCATAATCGCGCGCGGCACTTTTCGTGCTGAGAAACACGCGCTCGCGCATGCCCTCGATCGCCTCCCCGAAGATGCGTTCACTGTCACGGTACTGTTGTGCCGTGTCCAGATAGTACACCCCCGATTCTACGGCTTCGCGGATGATTTCAAGAGCCTCGCGCTTGCGACTGAGGTCTTGCAGCACGCCTGCGCCCCCCAAGGCAAGCACGGGCATTCGGATGCCCGTCTTGCCATAGCGGCGCGTAGGTAGTTCGCGACGCATCTTACTCGAACACGAACAGCAGGTACTGCGCGATGCCGATGTCGCCTTCTACCTGCAGATCGCCCGTGTTGTAGGCGTCCAGTGGGTCGCGCTTGCCCGTGATGATGGCGACGAACACCTCCGCGGGCGCCTTGAGCGTCACCGCTGCCTCAGCAGGGCTGCCCTCCCGACTAATCGTCGCTTTGCCCTCCGCGATGCGCAGGTAAAACTCGCCCGCGCCCTCCAACACGAGCCGATAGGTCGCCTTGAAGTTGCCCGCGCGGTCGGGGCGGAAGCGTTGCAGATACTTCTCCAGCTCCTGCTCCACGGGCGATCGGGGCGCAGCTGCAACACCTGTCGGCGTGCGGGCGGTCATCTGCCTCATCATCTGCCGCGCCGCTTGCACCATCGCAGGACCAATTTCCGAGCCGACCGACATGCTGCGCTCGTAGCTATAGAGGTCTAAGTAGTAGTCTTCCAAGCTCAGGATGTAGCCCAGCTCGTCGTTTGCTAAGCCGAATAGGAACACAGGGTCGCCGTAGGGCGCAAGCAGCCGCTTGAGCAAAATGCCGATGTTCGGCTGCACCTCGCCAGGCATCGTGAACATGATGGCGTCGCCAAGCCGAATGAGATGCGATTCGGTGGTGATTTTGCCGTCGGCGAACGAGGGACCCTGCGGGATGATACCCGCTGCAAGCGCGCTCTTGAATCTCTCATTCTCCAGCGGCACAGTGAAGGTTGCCTCTTGGTGTTCCAAACTCGCGGTATCGCTGAATCGGGCTTTCTCGATGGCTTCGAGGGCTTTGTTGGCGATAGTTGTCCCGAACCGTTCGGCGCGTGCCCAGTCGCGTCCCTTGGGCGCGGTGGAGTTAGGGTCAGAGGCTGGCGAAATCATTCCCCCCAGCGCACCATTCGCAAATAGCGCCACGCCACCCACCTTTGATTCTACCGTCTGGTAGTACCAGTGGCAGAAGTCTGCAGTCAGCTGGTCGTTGTTCAGCACTTCAGGGTGGCACGCGAAGTTCGTCAGCGTCGCAATCACTTTGCCGTCCGCCTTGCTTCGAAACTGCATGACGGCGGCTTCGGTGTCCAGAATCTTCTCGATACGGTAGTTGTACGCGACGCCCTCGATGTTCGTTTTCGCAAAGCCCACTGTTGCGGGCTGAAGTTTGCTTGCAGCCTCGTCTACGGTTCTCGCGACGGTCTCGATAACAAAGTTCATGTACTCGTTATCGCGTCCCGATTGGGTCGGTGTCGGTCCCCACAGCCCGATGGTGTCGGGGGCGGAATGCACATGGGTACATAACACCATCACGCGGTTTGGGGGAACCGATTTGACTCGCTGGCGGATGCGCTGCACATCATCGCGCAGCAGTCCCAGTAGGTCGCATACGACAATCGCTAATCGCTCTTGCCCTGCCTGCACCACGAGCGCACGCGCCCAGATGTCATCATGCACGCCGCCCGTGTTGGGACGATTGGGTGCATAGCCTGCTAAGAAAACTTGTTTGTTCGGTGTGAGCTTGTTGACCGCTGCACCTGCCTGCAGCTCTTGTGCCCAGCAGGCGAGGAACAGCGCGATGCCCAGTATCGTTGCCAGTGGTCTCATTGAGTTCACCTCCTACTCAGCGTTGCTGTTCGACGCGCACGACATGGTTCCTGCCTGCTTGCGCCCAATCTGTGCCCATGCATTTGCTCTGAGAGACTGTTTAAGAGGTCTTGTTTGAGGCACATATCCACTATTCCTTCTCGGTTCTCCCTGCAGGTCAGGGAGAACGGAGGCTTTGGGTACACTCCATCCCGATGACGGTCGAGGTTATCTCCATCGGCACGGAGCTGCTGCTGGGGCAGATTGTGGACACCAACGCAGCGTGGCTGTCAGCGCGGCTGGCAGAGGTGGGGGTGGGAGTGTATCGGCGCACGACCGTGGGCGACAATCTAACGCGGATTGTCGCTGCTCTGCGCGAGGCGTTAGAACGCGCTGACGGCATCGTGGCAATCGGCGGGCTGGGTCCCACCGACGATGACCTTACACGCGAGGCGATTGCCGAACTGCTCGGCGAGCCGCTCGTGCTGGACGAGGGCGAGGCAGCGCGCCTCCACGAGTTTTTCGCAACACGCGGACGCACCGTCAATGAGCGTCAGCTGCGCCAAGCGATGCGCCCACGCAGCGCGCAGACGATTCCGAACCCGCACGGCACCGCGCCTGGACTGTATGCCGAGTGGCACAGCAAGCCGATTTTTGCCCTGCCTGGACCGCCCAACGAGTTTCAGCCGATGGTCGTCGATGCGGTGCTACCCCGTCTTGCTCAGCGCGCAGGTGGGTGCGTGATTCGCTCGCGTGTGCTGCGCCTATGTGGCATTGGCGAATCGGATGCGGAGGCGCAACTTCAAGACCTAATCAGCAGCTCGAACCCGACGCTCGCGCCACTGGCAAAGCTCGGTGAGGTGCATTTTCGGATTACTGCCCGCGCCGACAGCCCTGACCAAGCGGAGCAGATGATTGCCGAAATGGAGCACGCGGTACGCGCACGGATCGGCGCGTACATCTTCGGTGTCGACGAGACTACCTTAGAGCAAGCCGTCGTGCAGAGCCTGATAGAGGCGGGGCAGAGCCTTGCCATCGCTGAGTCATGCACGGGTGGTCTGCTGGGGCATCGGATTACCAGCGTGGCGGGCAGTTCGGAGGTGTTTCTGGGCGGCGTGATTAGCTACAGCAACGCGCTCAAGGAAGCGTTGCTGGGTGTCCCGCGCGAAGTGCTTCAGGCACATGGCGCGGTCAGCGAGCCGACAGCCCAAGCGATGGCAGAAGGCGCACGCCAGCGCTTGGGCAGCTGGTGGGGCATCGGCATCACGGGGATTGCGGGTCCTGGTGGGGGAACGCCCGAAAAGCCCGTCGGGTTGGTGTATGTAGGCGTCAGCGACCCGACGGGCACAGTGGTCAAGCGACAGGTTTTTCCAGGCGACCGCGCGACGGTCAAATATCGCGCGACGCAGTACGCGCTCTGGCTCTTGTACAAGGGGGTGAAGCACGGCGGATGCGCCTCTTTGTCGCCGCTTTGATCTCCGAGGAGGTGCGTGCAGCGTTGGCGCAGGCGCGACAGACACTGGAACGCGCCGTGCCCGACCGCGCGCTGCGGTGGGTCGCCCCCGAAAACTATCACATCACGCTGCTGTTTCTGGGCGAGCAGCCTGAAGAGCGCGTCCCAGAGATTGTGCAGGCGATGAAACAGGCGCGGGCGGGCGTCGTGCCGTTCGAGATTAGCGTGCGTGGG
>JANXCK010000158.1 GCA_025060055.1 Fimbriimonadales bacterium
CGACATCGTCACACTCGATATCGGTGTGTACTACGAGGGCTTTTGCTGCGACACGGCAATCACCGTCATCGTCGGACACGCTGATTACCAGCGCAAGCGGCTCGTGCGCGTCACAGAGGAGGCGCTGCACAAAGCGTTGGAAGTGGCTCGCGCGGGCAACACGACGGGCGACATCGGCGCCGCAGCGCAACAACACGCTGAGTCGTTCGGATTCAAGCCCGCCAAAGGCTTAGCAGGACATGGCGTGGGCAGGTTCGTCCACGAACTGCCCGACATCCCCAATATCGCCGAACCAGGCACGGGCGTCGAACTCAAGCCTGGCATGGTGCTTGCGATTGAACCGATGATTGTGATGGGCGACCCTGAAGTGGAGTTCCACGAGAACGAATGGTCAATCATCACACGCGACCGTAAGCCCGCCGCGCACTTCGAGCATACCGTCGTGATTACCGAGAACGGCGTCGATATACTAACGATAGAGTAATAGGCGCGACGGCGTTCCGCATTTAGCACGATAACATTTCGCTACTTCCAGCGGGCGCGTATTTCGTACACGCGCTGCTTGCCGCTGTAGCCGCCAATTAGCGCGAGCGTGCCGATTGGCTGGTCGGGGTTCGGGTCGCGAGCGTAGAGGATTGGCTTGCCGTCGTACAGCGCCCAGAGCTTGCCGTCGCGCCGCGACAGCTGCAGCGTGTGGCGTCCAGGGGTCATCATCTGCTCGCTTTCGCCCGTCTCCGCGCCGAAGAGGCGGAACCGCGTGCGCGTGTTCAGATAACCGCCCACGAACAGCACATAGTCGCGCCCCGCGTTCATCTCGGTCTCCTTCGTGGTGGGCAGAAACGCTGCCAGCACTCCATCCTGCACGGCTTCCAGCTCGACCCACAGGTCGAACTCAGTCGCGTTCAGCCCTGCGATGCGCAGGTGCGACTCCTGATGTCCGTCGTAAGCCCACGCGCCTTGACGCACTTCCCAACCCGCGCCGATTTGTAGCCCGTCGGCACTTGCGGGCGTAAACACGCGCGTTGCCGCCTCACGGCTCAACTCGGCGGGCGCGCCTGCAGGCATTGGCAGCACGCCTATAGGCTCTTTCATCAAGCAGTAAAACACATCGTAAGGCTCGTACAGCGAGTAGCCCCTGCCGTTCGCTTGGTACACATCCGCGTAGACACCGATTTCGCGTCCGCCGCCGCGCCAGAACCAACGGCTCTTGCCCCCATTCGGGATACTGAGTTCAATAACAGTGGTGCGGTCGCGTCGACGGGACGCTTTCCACTGCAGTTCGGGCACGGTGCGCCATGGTGTGTGCGCCTCCACTTGCCCCCGATTGCGCGCCTCGAACCAAATCACCTTGTCGGTAGCGAATACGCCCTGCCCCTCGCCGTCGAAGCCCGCGTAGAGCCTATCCCAGTCCCCTGTGATTTCGAACAGCGCGTAGTATTCGTCTTCGTCGTGGCAGTGTTTGAAGGTGAGCTTGAGGTCGTCCTGTTGTAGCTCGCCTGCTGGGGGGATGTGTTGCCACTCACTGGGGTCGCCGTCAACGGTCGCGCGGGCGTGCCACACAAACGGCTGCCAAGGGTAGAGCGGGTAGGGGTCGGTTGTGTCGGGCAAGCCGTCGTCGTCTTGGTCGGTTTTGCGCGGGTTGGGCACGCGCGACTGCCAGCGCGGCTTGACGAACGTGTTCTGCAACGGCGCGGGCGCCCAAGTGCTGAGCATCGCCTTGCGCAGGTCGTTCATCTGCCCATCCGTCTGAGCGTGGTGGGGGCTGGAGCCGAACCGCTTCTCGTCCAGCGGCAGGCGCGGGTCGTCGTCGGGGAAGCCGTCCTCATCTGCGTCGCGCACCACCAACGCCTCGCCGAAGTAAAAGCGCAGCCACTGCGCGTCGCTCACCGTGCGATCCCAGTATGCCATCACATTCCAGTGTTCACCGTGCTTGCCTGCGGTGTTCCACGGGTTCATCGACACTGAGCCGTCGGGGTTCACGCGTCGGTAGCGCGGCTCTGGATGGTTGAACACGATGCGCTCATCTTCGCGATTCGCCAGCGAGAACGCGCCCATCGACTCCATCTGGTGGTGGAACTCGTGCGCCACGAGCCACGCTGTGTCGCCTCCGCCAAGAAACTGGCTCCGAGCGGGAACGCCGTCAGGGAAGTCGTCCACGCCGAGAGTGCCACCGCCACTGTCGTAGAACTCCCACTGGCGCGTCGTGGGGTTCCAGCGTCGGGGAAACGCCTGCTCAATCTGCCCCGCGTAGGGCTGTTCCTCGTCTACAGGCGCGTGGTTCGTGCGCGTGATGTCGCGCGTGTCGACAATCGTGAACGCGCCACCGCCTGGTCCAGCAAAGTCCACGCCTGCGTAGGCACGGCACTGGGGCAAGCCCTTATAGAAGCCCGTTGCCTGCTTAGGCTCCTCGCCCCAGCGTTGCCAGCGGTCATCGATGTAGATATGGAAGTCCACCCAAAGGCGCATGCCGCTGTTCACCCAGAAGTAGCGCGCGGCGATTGCGTACTCCTCCTTGATGCGTTGCAGTTGCGCCTCGCTCATCTTCGGAGGAGGTGGCGCAGGATGGCTCGAATCGGCGTATGCGGACGCGACATTCACCACATTCGGCATCAGCAGTACCTTCACGGGCAAGCGAATGATTGTTTTATGACCGCGTGGAGCGAGCGTGGCAACGGCGTATTCGCGTCGCCACGGCGGGCGCGCGCCCCAACGCCGCTCCTCACGAGTGGGCTGGTAATCGGGGTCGTAGATGCGGTAGTAGTAGCGCGTTCCGGGCTGCAGTCCCGTAATCCGAATGCGGTGATAGGTACGCTTGCCTGGAGGGCCCTCCACGATGCGTACCCCTTTACTCGCCCACACATCCGTCCGCTTTTCAGGCGGACGCCACGCGGTCATCGGCAAGTTGCCCGCGCGGATTTGCACGCGCGTCCCAGTGGGCATTCTGGTATGATACTGCAGCACCACATAGTCGCGCCCGATCTCCATCACTGGGCGCATCGGGTCATGCAGCACGCCCCCATCGCCTTGGGGCGCACCGAAAGCGACGCTCCATCCGAGCATGCAACCAAACCAGCACACTCGCCTGAGAAACGCCCCGCGCATCCGAATCGTCCCCCTGATGACGGGTATACTATACCCAGTTCACAGCAAGGAGGACGAGACAACTTGCAAGTCAGGATGGCAGACTTAGGCAGCCAGTACCGTCGGATTCGGGACGAACTCGAACCGATGCTGTTGGAGGTGCTGGCAAGCGGGCGTTATATTTTGGGCGAGCATGTGCAAGCGTTGGAAGACGAGGTGGCGCAGGCGTGCAACGCCCGCTTTGCAGTCGGCGTGAGTTCGGGCACGGACGCCCTCAAGTTAACCCTGCGTGCAGTGGGCATTCAGCCTGGCGATGAAGTGATTACCACTCCGTTCACCTTCGTGTCCACAACCGAAGTGATTGTGCAACTGGGCGCGACCCCTGTGTTTGTGGATATTGAACCCGAAACCTACAACCTTGACCCCAATCTGGTAGAGGCGGCGATTACCCCGCGCACCCGCGCGATTTTGCCCGTTAGCCTGTATGGGCAATCGGCGGAGATGCGCGCCCTGCGCCAGATTGCCGACCGCTACGGGCTGTGGCTGATTGAAGACGCTGCTCAGGCAATCGGCGCGCGCCATTATGAGGAGCCTATCGGGGCGTTCGCACACGCGGCGACGCTAAGCTTTTTCCCGACGAAAAACCTCGGCGCAGCGGGCGATGCGGGCATGGTGATTACCAACGACGAGCAAATCGCCCGCAAGGTGCGCAGCCTGCGTGTGCATGGCATGAACAGCGCGTATTACTACGAAGACATCGGCTACACCGCACGCTTGGACGAGATTCAGGCGGTGATTCTGCGTGTGAAGATGCGCCATCTACGCGAGTGGACGGAACGGCGACGCTACCATGCGACACTGTATCGCACGCTGCTCGCTGACGCGCCCGTGCAACTGCCATGCGCACGCCCCTACAACTACCATGTGTATCACCAGTTCACCGTTCGGGTGGCGTGCCGTGATGAGCTGCGCACGCATCTGATGCAGCGCGGTGTGGAAAGCGCAGTCTACTACCCGCTGCCGCTTCACTTGCAGCCCGCCTACCGATTTCTGGGCTACAGCGTTGGCGACTTTCCCTGTGCGGAACGCGCCGCAAGCGAAGTGCTGTCGCTGCCGATTCACTCGGAGCTGACCGAAGACCAGATTGCGCTCGTAGCCCAAAGCATTTGGGAGTTCACTCAACAGGAGGCTCTCGCCGTATGAAAGCAATGATTCTGGCAGCAGGGGTCGGCTCGCGCTTAGACCCGCTCACTCGCGCCTTGCCCAAACCGATGGTGCCCATCGTGAACCGCCCCGTTATGGAACATCTGGTGAACCTTCTCAAACAGCACGGCTTCAGCGACATCATGGTCAACCTGCACTATTTGGGCGACCAGATCAAGGCGTATTTTGGCGACGGCTCGCGCTGGGGCGTGCGCATCCACTACTCAGAAGAAGACCAGCTGTGGGGCGACGCAGGCAGCGTGAAACGCTGTGAGGACTTTTTCGACGACACCTTCATCGTAATCGGCGGCGATGACCTGACCGACTTAGACCTCACGCGCCTCATCAAGTTCCACAAGGAGAAAAAGTCGCTCTGCACAATTGCGCTCTCGCTGGTGGAAGACCCTTCGGAGTACGGAATCGCGCTGCTGAATGAGCGGGGGCGCATCACGCGCTTTTTGGAAAAGCCGAAAGGCGAGATGATTTTCTCCAACGCGGCGAACATCGGGATTTATGTGCTGGAGCCTGATGTGCTGGAGCTGATTCCGCGCGGCGCGCCTTACGGCTTTGGGAAAAACCTACTTCCGCTGCTGATTGAGCGCAAGCTGCCCTTGTACGGCTTTCTAACTTCCAGCTACTGGAAGGATGTGGGCAATCTCAAGACCTACCAGCAAGCGCATTGGGACGCGTTGGCGGGGCGCGTGCGGCTGCAGATGCCTTACCCTGAGCAGCGCAAGTTCGTGTGGATCGGCGAGAATGTGGAAATCGCTGAGGACGCCGAAATCGCTTACCCCGCGCTCATCGGCTCAGGCGCACGCATCGAATCGGGCGCAAGAGTGCTGGAAAACAGCGTGCTGGGCGAGGGCTGCGTAGTGGAAGAAGGCGCGGTCGTGCAAGAGAGCATTCTGTGGGACGGTGCGGTCGTGATGCGCGACACGATGCTGGTGCGCTGCGTGGTCGGGCGCGATTGTAAAGTGAAGTCGAACGTGGCGATTTTCGACGGCGTGATTGTGGATGCAAAGCAGCGGGCACGCAAGTAATGGTCGGGGCGCCCGGACTCGAACCGGGGACCTCCTGCACCCAAAGCAGGCGCGCTAACCATACTGCGCCACGCCCCGCATGGTGCGCGGTGGAGGACTCGAACCTCCGACCCCTTCCACGTCAAGGAAGTGCTCTCCCACTGAGCTAACCGCGCACGCCTGGTGGAGCGGAGCGGACTCGAACCGCCGACCTCTTGCATGCCATGCAAGCGCTCTCCCAGCTGAGCTACCGCCCCAGACATTTTCGGCTCAAATCAGGACCTCTTCTGACCAACGAGTCAGTCAAGAGACCCCTGATGACCACTTGCATGCAGACCGCTCTTTGCACGCAAGCAATCAAAAGTATACCCCAAGCGGGCGCGTCGATTCAAGAGGCATCAAGCAACGCCTGGGGCGAAGGCAGGGTACACTATTGACGCCGTGACGAATTGGGATGCGCCGCGTGAGGCGTGCGGCTTGTTCGGCGTCTACGCGCCAGGGGAGGATGTCGCCCGACTGACCTATTTCGGGCTGTTTGCACTGCAGCATCGTGGGCAAGAGAGCGCAGGGATTGCCGTCTCCGATGGCACACGCGTGCGCGCCTACAAAGACCTCGGCTTGGTCACGCGCGTGTTCACCGAACCTGTGCTACAGAGCTTGCAAGGCTACATCGCGGTCGGACACACGCGCTACTCCACCACCGGTTCCTCGACGCTGCGCAATGTGCAGCCGATTACCTGCTCGACAGAGCATGGCAACATCGCTGTGGCACACAATGGCAACCTTGTGAACGCGCATGTGCTGCGTGCGCAGCTGGAGGCTGAGGGCGATCAGTTCGAGTCCACCAACGACTCGGAGGTGATTGTGCGCCTGATTGCCCGCGCGTTGCATGACGGGGCAGACATCGTTGAGGCGATTCGCAGCATGATGCGCCAAGTGGAGGGCGCGTATTCGCTGGCGATTTTGACACCCACGCAGCTGATTGGCGTGCGTGACCCGTTCGGCGTGCGCCCCCTCAGCTTAGGGCAGTTGGATGACGCGTGGGTGTTGGCATCGGAGACCTGCGCGTTTCCCCCCGTCGGCGCGGTGTATGTGCGCGACATCATGCCCGGCGAGATTGTGGTCATCGACGAGCAGGGCATCCACTCCTACGAAGGCTTGCCCTGCACGCAGGAGGCGCTGTGCATGTTCGAGCTAATTTACTTCGCGCGTCCCGATAGCCACTTGTACGGGCGACTGCTCTACGAAGTGCGCCGTCGGATGGGGCGGATACTGGCGCAGGAGCATCCCGCTGACGCCGACTTGGTCATCCCTATCCCCGATTCGGGGACACCCGCCGCTGTGGGCTACGCGACGGAATCGGGCATCCCCTACGGCGACGGGCTTATCAAGAACCGCTATGCGCCGCGCACCTTCATTCAGCCTGACCAACGAATGCGCGAGCAGAGCGTACGCCTCAAGCTGACGCCCCTGCGCGAGGTGATTGCAGGCAAGCGGTTGGTGGTGGTAGACGACTCGATTGTGCGCGGCACGACCACGCGCCAGATTGTGCGCTTGCTGTTCGAGGCGGGTGCATGCGAGGTGCATATGCGCATCACAGCGCCGCCCATACGATTCCCATGCCATTACGGAATCGACATGGCAACACAACGCGAGTTAGTTGCCGCGCACCACACAGTGGAAGATGTGCGCCGCCAGATTGGGGCGACTTCGCTGGGGTATTTGAGTATTGAAGGGCTGCTCAAAGCGGCGGGACAGCCACGCCACCGCTTCTGCCTCGCCTGCTTCAATGGAGAATATCCCATTCCCATCCCCGACGATGTGGAACTGGTCAAAGAGATATTCGAAATGCCTATTGCGCCGCCTACAGTATCTGGAGCGGGTCGATGTCCACCTTGATTCGGGCGCGTTCGGCGGGCGCAAGCGCGTCCAAAACGGGCGCAAGCAGCGGCGTAGGCTCGGCGTCAGGCGCGCACTTGAGCAGCAGATGAACACGATACTGCCCCTCAAGCCGCTCCAACGGCGCAGGGGCAGGTCCCAACACTTGAAGCAGCTCGTGCCCCCGTTGCGATTCCAGTTGCTCGGCAACCTGAGCGAGCAGACGCTCGGCAGCCGCTGCGCTGGGGTCGGTGCTGATTAGGTTCACTAAGCGCGTGAACGGCGGATAGCCCGCCTCGCGGCGCAGCGCAAGCTCCTGCCGATAGAACGCCTCGTAATCTTGGCGCAGAGCGCACTGCACCGCAGGATGGTCGGGATTGTAGGTCTGCACAATCGCCAGCCCGCGCTCGGCGCGCCTGCCAGCGCGTCCAATCACCTGCGTCAGCAGTTGGAACACACGCTCGCTGGCACGAAAATCGGGCAGGTACAGCCCTGTGTCCGCGCTGATGACGCCCACTAAGGTCACGCGCGGGAAGTCCAGCCCGCGCGCTGCCATCTGCGTGCCGATAAGCACCTGTAGATTGCCTGCGCGAAACTCCGACAGAATCTGCAGGTACTGCCCGCGGCGTAGGAAAGCGTCGCGGTCAAGCCGCGCGGCACGCACCTCAGGCAGGAGCTGCTGGAGCAGTGCCTCGACACGCTGCGCACCTACACCGAACGGACGCAGCTCAAGACCGCCGCACTGAGGGCACACGCGCGGAGGTGTCTGTCGATGTCGGCAGTGGTGGCACAGCAGAAATGGGCTTGCGCTGCGGTGGTACACTAAGGAGACGGAGCAGTTCGGGCACATCGGCGCGTAGCCGCATTCGCGACAGAGCAACATCGGGGCAAACCCGCGCCGATTCAGGAACAGAATCGCCTGATTGCCCTGCGCCAGCGTCGCCCGCAGCGCATCGAGCAGCTCAGGGCTGATCGGCTGGAACGGCTTGCCCCGTAGGTCGACCAAGCGCGTTTCGGGCAGCGTCGCGCCTCCCACGCGCTCAGGCAGGTCAAGGCGTTGCAGCAGCCCTTGCTCTGCACGATAAAAGGTCTCCAGCGCGGGCGTAGCGGAGCCGAGCAGCAGCACCGCACTTGCACTGCGAGCGCGTGCCTCCGCCAGCACGCGAGCGTGATAAGCGGGCGCAGTGGATTGCTTGTACGCGGTTTCGTGTTCCTCGTCGAGGATAATCAGCCCAAGGTGAGGCAGCGGGGCGAAAATTGCCGAGCGTGCGCCCACCACAATCGGCGCGTCGCCCTGCTTGATGCGGAGCCAGTGCGCGTACCGTTCCGACGCGCTGAGCTGGCTGTGCAGAATCGCCACACTCGCGCCGAACCGCTCGCGAACGGCGTGGCTCAACTGCGCTGTGAGCGCGATTTCGGGCACAAGAAACAGCACAGTACGCCCCAGACGCAGGCACTCGGCAGCGGCGCGCAGATACACCTCCGTTTTACCACTGCCAGTGATTCCATAAAGCAGGAACGGTTGGTACACGCTGCGGGCGAGGGCGTCGCGTAAGGTGTTCACCGCGCGTTGCTGCGCGGGCGTGAGCATAGGGGGCGTCGCTACGGGTGCGATAGGCTCCGCATTGGCGCGTGTCGAGCGCACCACACCACGCGACTCCAAATTGCGCAGAGTCTGGAAGCTAACGCCTGTGGCACGGAGCAGCTCGGCGCGTGGCAGCCTGCCTTCGGGGTGTTCCAGCAGGTGCGTTACCAGCGTCGCTTGGGCAGGCGTGCGCGTCGCTTCGGCGAAGAAGGCTTCCAGTGCATTGGGCGTGGCGACCAGTTCGACCTGCGGCTCAGGCTGAGCGGGCGGAGGCGGAGGCGCAAGCTCATACCGCGTGCGTACACAGCCTTTCTCGCGCAGCCCGCGTAGCCCTGGCTGCCAAATCGCTGCTGCCAGCTCGCGCTTGAGCGTGGCGAGGCTCGCGCGTCCCCCATGCCGACGCAGGGCTTCCGCCGTCATGCGTTGCGCTGCCGAGCGCAACGACGGCAAAGGCTCCACCAACTCGATTACTGCGCGGAGGCGATAACGCGCCGCCGTCGGCAACACCACGCGCGCTGCCTCAGCAGGCGAACACAACAGCGTGCGCTCCATCAACCGCATCAGGTGCAGCAGCGCGTCATCCAGAAGTGGCTGGCTCAGAACGCCCTCAATCGGTCGGAGCGGGTAGTCCAGTGTCTCAGCATTCTCCAGCGTGTCTATGCACAGCACCAAGCCCAGCGCAGGGCGGTTTTGCAGTGGAACCAGCACGCCCGCGCCTGGCTGAAGCGCGGCACGCATCGGCTCTGGCACAGCATACGCAAGGGTTCGATATGCCAGCGCACCGCCAGTGAGCAGCAACACCTGCGCCACGCGCGTTGGCTCGTTCAAGCAGATCACCTGCTTTACGGGATTGAGTTCACTTTCGAGGCACTGACCATTCTACCGCTCCATCGTCAGCACCTGAATCATGTTGGTATTGCCAGGTACATTCACAGGCACGCCTGCGGTCAGCACCACGCGGTCGCCGCCCTTCACCAGCCGCGTCTGGCGCGCGGCAATCAGCGCCTGCGTGGTCATCTCGTCGGTGGTGTTCACACGCGGGATGAGCAGCGGCGCGACACCCCACAGCAGGGTGAGCCTGCGCCAGAGCGGTTCGTTGTCGGTGAGCGCGAGGATAGGCTGATAGGGGCGAAAGTGCGAGACCCAGCGCGTGGTGCCACCCGCGCTGGTGGGCGTCAGGATCGCCTTGGCGCCGACCATCTGCGCGACGGTACACGCTGCGCGTGCCACCGCCACAGTAGCATTACCTGCTGTGTGTGCGTCCAGTTCACCCAGCTGCAGGAACTCCAGATGCTCTTCGGCGACTTCGGCGATGCGTGCCATCCAGCGCACGGCTTGTGTCGGGTACGCGCCTACCGCTGTCTCGCCCGAAAGCATCAGCGCATCCGTGCCGTCCAGCACGGCATTCGCCACATCGGTCGCCTCTGCACGGGTGGGACGCCCCTCGCGAATCATGCTCTCCAGCATCTGCGTCGCAGTAATCACGGGCTTGGCGTGCTGGTTGCACAGGTGGATAATCTGCTTCTGCAGGATAGGCACTTCGGCAAGATCGACCTGCACGCCCAAGTCGCCCCGCGCAATCATAATCCCGTCGGCGACTTCTACGATCGATTCCAAGTCGTCCAGCGCGGCGGGTTGCTCGATTTTGGCAATCACGGGGATGTTCGCCCCCTGCTCGCGAATCAGCGCTTGCAGGTTCATCACATCCGTCACGGAGCGCACGAACGAGAGCGCAATCCAGTCCACGCCTGCGCGGATGCCCTCCAGCAGGTCTTCGCGGTCTTTGGGCGTCATAGAGGGCAACGCGAGCGTGCGATGCGGTAGCGTCACGCCTTTTTGGGAGCGCAGTTCGCCGCCTTCCAGCACCGTCGCCTCCAGCCGCTCGGCGTCCACGCGCGTGATTTGCAGTTCAATCGCGCCGTCGTCCAGCAGCAGGCGGTCGCC
>JANXCK010000160.1 GCA_025060055.1 Fimbriimonadales bacterium
CTCGGCGGTAATCATGGACTGGACGCGGATGGGATTGTTGCCGCCGATGCCGATGTCGCCCACTTTCACCTCGCGCGTGCGACGACGGGGCTTGCTCAGCGGCAGCTGCACAGCCGTCAGCGGAACGAACGCGCTCATAGCGGGCGAATTGTACCTGCTCTAAGGAACCATCTGGAGGCTCACGCTGAAGAGCGTCGGCATCCCCGCCAACGGATGTGGCTTGGACAGTCGTGTCCAAGTAGCGCACGGACACGACCGCCCGTGCCACGCTTGCAACGGTACGACGGCATCCTGCCGTCCGTCGACGACTTTCCTGTCGTCGCCTCAAGCAGGTGCGACAGCATTCGTGCCGTCGGTACGCGATGGCGGGGACGCTGTCGTGCCACGTAGTCGCCGACGCTATGCATGCCGCTGCATAAACGCGCGCATGAACGCGCACAACGCCTGCACGCCTTCAATCGGCATGCCGTTGTAAAGCGATGCACGGCAGCCGCCGACAGAGCGATGCCCTTTCAGTTCATGCAAGCCATGCGCCTGCGCCTCCTGCAAAAACTGCCGCTCCAGCTCCTCTGTGGGCAGTCGCCAAGTGATGTTCATAATCGAGCGATGCTCAGGGTGCGCGTGCCCCCGATAGAAGCCGTCGCTTTGGTCAATCACTTCGTAGAGCAGGCGCGCCTTCTCGCGGTTGATTCGCTCCATTTGCGCCAGCCCGCCCACTGCGTGCAGCAGCCAGCGCGTGACCAGCATCACGATGTAAATCGCAAACACAGGGGGCGTGTTGTAGAGCGATCGGTTCTCGGCGTGAGTGCGGTAGTTGAGCATCACGGGCAGGTGTGTGGGGGCACGCTGCACGAGGTCATTGCGCACAATCACGATGGTAACGCCTGCAGGTCCCGCGTTTTTCTGCGCCCCTGCGTAGATAAGCCCGTACTTGCGAACATCGATTGGACGCGCAAGGAAATCGGACGACATATCACATACAAGTGGCACCTCACCCGCATACGGCTCGCTCGCGAACTCGACGCCTTGAATCGTCTCGTTGGAGGTGAAATGCACATACCGAGCGTTGGGGTCGATCTGATACTCGTCAGGGCGTGGCGTGCGCACGAAATTCTCCGCTTTGCCGTTCCATACAACGCGCGCCTTGCCGACCAGTTGCGCCTCTTGGAACGCCTTCTGCCCCCACGAACCTGTGATGATATAATCCGCGCTGCCGTCGCCCAGCAGGTTCATCGGAACCATCGCGAACTGCAGGCTCGCACCGCCCTGTAAAAACAGCACATGGTAATCGTCTGGAATGTTCAGCAGTTGGCGCAGGTTCGCCTCTGCTTCTTGGATAATCGCGTCAAAATGCTTAGAACGATGGCTAATTTCCAGTACCGACGCGCCCACTCCAGGAAGGCAGACCAAGTCGCGCTGTGCCTCCTCCAGCACAGGCAACGGCAACGCGCCAGGACCCGCCGAGAAGTTCCACACACGCTGAGTCATCGTCGTCCTCCGCTGCTGAAGGATACCCCAAGAGCAGTTCTACACCTATCGGGGTTTCAGATGACGCCATTCGTCAGCGGGATGCTGACGCGACACAAGCGGATCCGTAGCGTCAGCGTCTCGCCGACAGCATCACGGCGTTTGTTACGCTGATTGGTAGGTGCCTCACAGGTGGAGTTGTCCTGTTTTTGGGCGCGTCGGGGACGCGCCCCTACAGGGCGTTGCGGGTAGGGGCAGGTTCTTAACCTGCCCTGCAGAAAAGAGACGATTTCAAGTTGGAGGCACTTAAGTGTCTCAAATGTCAAAGCCTCCCCTTATGCAGGGCAGACACAAGGGTCCGCCCCTACGGGGTTTATGTAGGGGCGCGCCCCCGTGTGCGCCCTGACAAAAGCGACAATTTCACATTTGAGGCACTTATTATTAGGGATTCAGCGAGGTGTTCGGAAAACGCCTGCCCGCAGAGGGACAGACACGGAGGGCAGCCTCCGCAAAGGGCTGTAGGGGCACACCCCTGAGCGTGCCCAAACTCAAACTGCGGGTTTTCGAACATCCTCAGGGGTTCGAAGACGGTGCGCCCGATGGGGACGGTCGGAGCGCCGCTTCGCGTGCCCAGCGGTCGACTGCCTGCATCTCGGGCGAGCTGTTGCGCGGCACAGCGTGGGCAACGATTTGCATCCCCTGCGCCAGCAGGCGGGCGCGTTGCCACATCTGGCGCAAAAGCGGGTCTTTGATTTGGTACGCGCCCGTCCACTGCTTGACCAGTAGCTCGCTATCGGCGAACCATTCGAGGACGGTCGCGCCTGCGGCGCGCGCCGCTTCCAGCCCGCGCAGCAGCGCGTGATACTCCGCTTGGTTATTCGTCGCAACCCCCAGCGATTCGCAGCCCTGTGCCAGTGTTGTGCCCGATTCATCTCGCAGCAGGAACGCCGCGCCCGCAGCGCCTGGGTTGCCTATTGATGAGCCGTCCGTGTAGAGAAAGAGCTTCATGGCGATGGTTCGCGCAGCTGCTCATAAGGTGAGGCTCTCTCCGGGCTGCAAGGCGAGGATCTCCAGCCCCTCAATGTCGCGCGTCGCCTCACGCAGCTGGTCAGGCGTACCTGTCAGCAGCGGAAAAGTGCCCCAGTGCATCGGAATCACACGCTTGACGCCCAGCAGTTTGATGGCATACGCTGCCTCGCGGGGCCCCATCGTGAACAGGTCGCCAATCGGCAGCATCGCGATTTGGGGCTGGTATAGCTCGCCAATCAGTTTCATATCGCCGAAGACGCAGGTGTCGCCCGCATGGTAGAGGGTCAAGCCGTTCTCTAAGCGCACGATGTAGCCCGCAGGGTCACCCAGATAAACTATCTGCCCCGCTTCTTCGGAACCGCTGCTGTGGAAGGCGTTCACCATCGTCACGGTAATCCCATCAATCACCACGCTGCCGCCCTTGTTCATCGGCTGCGCTTTCTGCACGCCATGCCGAATCAGGTACAGGTACATCTCGAAAATGCAGGCGACTGTTGGTTGATAGGTCTTCGCGATCGAGACGGCATCGGCGCAGTGGTCTGAGTGCCCGTGAGTGATGAGCATAATGTCCACGCCAGGCAACTGCTTCGCCGACTCTGGGCATGCAGGGTTGCCCTGCACCCACGGGTCAATCAGGATGCGCTTGCCGTTGGGCGAAGTGATGAGAAAAGTCGAGTGTCCAAGCCACTGGATACGCGTTTGCATAGTGCCAACCTCCGCGCAGAAAGGATACCTGAAGAACGGTTTCAGGTACACTGTTTTCGATGCAACGCAAACCGCATGAGACGCGCCTGTATCGACAGGAGATGAACGAACGGATTTTAGGCTGTGGCTTCAAGCCGTTCCAGCGGTTTTTCGCGCTTGACGCCAGCGCGTACACCAACGGCGCAATCCCCGTGAAATACAAGGAGATGATGGGGCTGGTCGGCTCGATGGTGCTGCGCTGCAACGACTGTATTTTTTACCACTTAGACCGCTGTGTGCAGGAGGGCGCCACGCGCGAGGAGCTGCACGAGGCGATGAACATCGCGCTCATCATCGGCGGCTCGATCGTGATTCCTCATCTGCGCTATGCCTACGAGATGATGGACGCGCTGTTTGAGGAGAAGGCGCAGCAGGTGTGATTTTCTGCGGGCTGGATCGGTGGAGACGAGTTGTCTTATGGCACAAGTGCGTACTTGATGCCCTCGCCCCTGTCCAGCTGATCGAATACGGACACGACCTCGCGTAGGGGGCGCGTGTCGGTGATGAGACGCTCAACGGGGAAAGCAGGTTCGCGCAGGCGGCGCAGTGCGTCGTGCGCGTCTTGCGTGGTGCAGTGGAAGCTGCCCAGCATGGTCAGTTCGTCATAGTGCCAGCGTTCTGCCAGCACGCTGACGGTCTCGCCTTTTGCCAATCCGCTGTAGAACAGCACTTTGCCGCCTGGCGCGGCGAGCGCGGGCGCGAGTTCCCACATCGCCTTTGCACCTGTAGCTTCAATAACCACATCGGCGCCACCTTCGGTCAGCGCGTGAATCTGCGCGGTCAGCTGCGCGTGCTGAGCCTCGTTTATCGGCACGGTGTGTGTTGCGCCCAGTTCGTGCGCTAAGGCGAGCCGTTCGGCACGCCTGCCGATAACAAGCGTGGTGCAACCCCGCGCTTGCGCTTCCATCAGGTGCAGATAGCCCATTGCACCCGTGCCCAAAATGCACACCTGCTTGCCCGGCAGCGGCTCCAGCAGCCGCCACGCGTGCAGCACGCACGCCAACGGTTCCACAAACGCCCCGCGCACATCGCTCAGCCCATCAAGCGGGAACACATGCACGCGGGCAACTCGCGCGTTGATTCTGAAATACTCTGCATAAGTGCCCAGCGCCACACAGTCAAACAGGCGTCGGCATAGGTTCGTTCGTCCACGCTGACAGGCGTCGCACGCTTCGCACGGCGCGGTGGGCAGCCATGTGATGCGCTGTCCGACTTGCAGGTGCGCCACGCCCTCACCCAGCGCGACAATCTCGCCTGTGCCTTCGTGTCCGAACAAGCCGAACGGCAGTTTCGCGTGCCCGCGCCGATAGGTCTTCAAATCGGTGCCGCAGGTCAGCGCGAGGCGCACTCGCACGACCACCTCGCCAGCTGCGGGCTGGGGGATTGCTGCCTCGCGGAGGGTAAGTGCCCGCGGCGCGCTGAGCCACGCCTGAAGCATGCCTGCAAGTGTACCTGATGGAGCGCGTTCAGCTCACTGTCTCGCGGGCGCGGCGCAACGCCATCCG
>JANXCK010000213.1 GCA_025060055.1 Fimbriimonadales bacterium
TACCGCACCAGTGCCGAACCTGTTCTCGTGCCGTTTCCAGTAGGGTGCGGCAGCCCGTTGCGGTGCGCAGTAGCCCTACGCGCACTATAGCTTGTGCCCTCAGACCGCCTTTCCAGATGCCCTGCGCGAGTGTACGCGCCCAAACCAGTAGTCCCATTCTATGCCTCCTTTGCACGCCGATTATACCCTGAACTGTGATTCAAATCACGGAAAACGCCGCTTCATCATAGGCATACTATACGCACGCAGCAAACTGCGTTCAAGTGACAGGAGGTTCAATATGCCAACGATTGTGGATGTTGCGGTTCAAGCAGGTTCGTTCAACACGCTTGTCCAAGCCGTGCAGGCGGCGGGTCTGGTGGAAACGCTGAGCGGTCCTGGACCGTTCACGGTGTTTGCACCGAATGACGAAGCGTTTGCTCAGATCCCGCAGGAGACGCTGCAGGCGGTGCTGGCGGATAAGGAAAAGCTCACGGCAATCCTGACCTACCATGTCGTGCCAGGCAGGTTGATGGCAGCTGATGTGGCGCGCAGCAGCCAACTGCAGACGGTGCAGGGACAGAGCATTACCGTCAGCACAGAGGGCGGCGTCAGAGTGGATGACGCAAATGTGATCCAAACTGACATCGAGGCGGATAATGGCGTCATCCACGTCATCGACAAGGTTATTATGCCCAAGTAAGCAACCGATCACCTCGCAACTCGTAGGGTGGAGAGCAGCCCCTCTCCACCCGCTTTTTTTAGGCAGCCGTGTTGAGCTGGTTCGTGATGATTTGGAAGGGGCGCAAGTCTTTGAGAACGACCGATTTGCGGTTGGTCGCGAGCCAGCCTTTACGCGCCCAGCGTCCGAGCGTGCGGCTGACCGCCTCGCGACTGGCGCCGACATAGTCCGCAATTTCCTGATGGGTAAGATGGATCTCGATGCCCTGCTCGGTCTGCTCGCCGACGGTCTGCGCCAGTCCGATCAGCGCGTGCGCCACGCGCTGGCTGAGCTTGAGACGACTGATGTGGAACACGCGCTCTTCCGATTGGCGGATGCGCTCCGCTAAGTTGCGCAGCAGGGCAAGTGCGAAGTCGGGATATTCGCGCAACAGGTTCTCGAACTGTTCCGCAGAGAGGTAGCGGACTTCGGTCGGCTCCAGCGCCTCGACGGTGGCACGCATCCAGTGCCCCGTGAGGATGGTTGTTTCCCCAAACGAGTCGCCCTCGCCCAAGATGGCGTAGGTGAGTGCGCTGCCATCAGGCGCAATCGTATACACTTTCATCAGCCCTTTCTCAACGACCCACCAGCCACCCGGCTCACGCCCCAGCTCCAGACGCTCGCCAGGATTGTAACGCACCGAGAGCATACGGCTCAGGATTTCGCGCGCTTCGTCCTCGCTGAGCCACTGAAACGGGCTGGTTTTCACCAGCGCCCACTTAGCTGTCATAGCGGGTTCACCTCGCTGAGAAGATAGACCCCACCATCGCAAGGCAGGGCAACGAAAGTATACCCAACGCGTCTGAAATTCAGAGACAGCCTACTCGTCGAACGGCTCGTAGCGCAACGGCACGCCCTTGCTACTGACCTTGCACACATAGCGCCCGTGCGTGGTGGAAAACATCAGGGTGCGGTCGTCAATCCAGCTTACCTCGCCGACATCTGCCTGCGCGTAGGAGCCGTCGTCTTGGGGCAGTCCGTAGCCGCCTGAGCTCTCAGCGCCCAGTACCCAGTGCCGCTCGCCCGAATCGAGATCGAGTACCCACACACCCGCCTGCGCACTGCTCCACACAAAAAACGCCACAAGCCGATCATCGCTCGAAAGTGAAGCGCGTGTAATATCGCCCGAAATCTTGAGAACCATTTCGGGAGTGTTTTTCCCAGTCCGCTTTACCCAGATAGAAGCATACTTGCCGCCGCTCATCGAGTACGCAGGTGGCATAATGTACACGGTTAGCGAGGAGCCTCGGAGCTTTTGAACCGCAAGCTCGTCCAGCTTATTGCCCAGACGCTCCAAATAGTCGTAGCTGCCACGCATTAGGGCATTGTGCAAGTAAGTTACTGACGACAGTGCATCCTCTGCAGAAGAACTGAGTGTCGTCGACTCGGAGTGAACCGACTGCCGCGCGGCGGTATAGCCTGCATCGTAGCTTATTGAAATAGTCGCCATAGACGCCACGATTAGTCCGAACAGGAGCAGGAGCCGCTTGAGCCGCGCGTTTCTGCGCTGGCGTCGTTCCCGCGCACGGAGCTGCTCCAAATCGGCAGCACGCTCAGAGGCATCTGCGCGTTGCAGGTGTTGCTGGACGGCTTGATAGAGATTCTCGCGTGGGATGCCCGCTTCATCAGCAATCGTCTCCAGCTGCTCGATGGAGAGTTGCTGGCTGGTCATCGTCGCCGCCTGCTTGAGGATTTCGATCGCCTCGTCGGGCGTGAACTGTTGCGGCGCCTGCGCCGACTCGTACACCTGAGTCTGTGCCATGCTTTGCCCCCGACAAGATTATAGCACATCAGCGGGTATCCTGATACTATGCATCCCCGCATTGCACTGATAAGCGTCTCGGACAAGACGGGCTTGGAGCCACTGACGCGCGGTCTACACACCTTGGGCTTTCAGCTGCTGTCCACAGGCGGTACGGCGGATGCGCTGCGCAGTTGGGGCTTGCCTGTGCAGGAGGTGAGCGAGTGGACAGGCGCACCTGAACTCTTAGGTGGACGCGTGAAGACCCTGCATCCGCGCTTGCACGCCGCGCTGCTGGCGAACCGAAGCGTGCCAGAACACCTGCAGACCCTGCAGACGATGGGCATTCCGCCGATTGAGCTGGTCGTGGTAAATCTGTATCCGTTCGAGCAGGCGTTGCAGGCGGGCGTGCCCGAAGCCGAGCAGATTGAGCAGATCGACATCGGCGGTCCGACGCTGATTCGCGCCGCGGCGAAAAACTTTGAGCATGTGGCGGTGGTGGTGCGCCCTGCTGACTATGAGTGGGTGCTTGCGCGTTTGCAAGCGGGCGGGCTGAGCCGTGCGGAGCGGGCGCAGTTGGCGGCGCGGGCGTTCGCATATGTCGCCGCCTACGACGCCCTAATTGCCGATTGGTTCCGCCTCTACGACCCCGACGACACGCTGCCTGAAACGCTCGTGCTGAGCTATCGTCTCGCCCAACGGCTGCGCTACGGCGAGAACCCGCATCAGCAGGCGGCATTCTACCGCGAGCCGTTTGCCCCAACGGGCTGTATCGCCTCCGCAGAGCAGCTTTGGGGCAAAGCGCTCTCGTACAACAATCTGCTGGATGGCGATGCCGCGCTGGAGCTGGTGCGCGAGTTCGAGCAACCCGCTTGCGCGATTGTCAAGCACACGAACCCCTGCGGCGTGGCGCTGGGTGAAAGCGTTACCGAAGCGTTCCTGCGTGCGCTGGAGGCTGACCCCGTTTCGGCGTTTGGAGGCGTGGTGGCGTCCAACCGCCCGATTGACCGCGAGGCGGCGGAGGCGATGGTCGCGCCTGGCACCTTCTTCGAGGTGGTTCTCGCGCCCGATTTCGCCCCTGACGCGCTGGCGGTTTTTCAGGAGCGCAAGGGCTGGGGTCAGAATGTGCGCCTGCTGCGCACAGGTGAACTTGCCTCGCCCAGTCACCTGCGAGGCTACGCTGTCCGCAGCCTCACAGGTGGCGTCCTCTATACTGAGCGCGACGCTCTCGACTGGAACCCTGAGACGCTCCAAGTCGTGTCTGAGCGCACGCCGACCACGCACGAATGGGCAGACCTGCGCTTTGCATGGCGCGTGGTCAAGCATGTGAAATCCAACGCGATTGTGGTTGCCAAAGATGGCAGAACATGGGGCATCGGTGCAGGGCAGATGAACCGCGTCGGTGCGGTAAGGCTCGCGTTGGCGCAGGCAGGCGAGCATGCGCGCGGCGCCGTGCTGGCATCCGACGCCTTCTTCCCGTTCACCGACAGCATCGACCTCGCAGCACAGGCAGGCATTCGCGCGATTGTGCAGCCAGGTGGCTCCAAAAAAGACCCCGAAGTGATTGCCGCTGCCAACGAGACGGGAATCGCGATGGTGTTTACGGGCATCCGCCACTTTCGGCACTAATCGGTCTCGCGCTGCATTGCGTGCAGGTACTCTTGCACAACCGTCGGCGCGTCGCCATCGGCACGCAACTCGCCCCGATGCAGCCACAAGGCGCGCCGCGCCACCTGCATGATTGCCTCCATGTCGTGCGACACGAACAGAATCGTGCGCCCCTCGCGCTGGAACTGCGCGATTTTGTCGTAGCACTTCTGCTGGAACCGCGCGTCGCCGACTGCCAGCACCTCGTCCACCAGAAGGATATCGGCGTCCACATGGGCAGCAATCGCGAAGCCCAAGCGCATCAGCATTCCCGACGAGTAGGTGCGTATCGGTGCGTCAATGTAGCTTTCCAGTTCGGCGAACTGCACGATGGCGTCGATGCGCTCGGCGACCTGCTTGCGTGTCAGCCCCAGAATCACGCCGTTGAAGTAGATGTTCTCCAGTCCTGTGAGGTCGGGATGGAACCCCGCGCCGAGTTCCAGCAACGGCGCGACGCGCCCGTGCACTTCCACGATGCCCGCAGTCGGGCGATAGACCCGCGCGATGATGCCCAGCAGCGTGCTTTTTCCAGAGCCGTTGCGCCCGATAATCCCCACCGTCTCGCCTTTGTAAATTGTGAAGCTGACTTGGCGCAGCGCGACTACATGTTCCACGCGCCGCGGTAGGAACGAGAGAAGTAGCCCCTTGAGCGAGGCGTAGGCGTGGTGCGCCAGTTTGAACTCTTTAGTGAGGTTCTCGGCGCGGATGGCGACGGGCGCACAAGTGCCCGTCGCTACAGGCTTAGAAGTCGGGACCACGACCGCCGCCTCCCCCTGGAGCGCGTGGCTGCTGCTGGGGGCGCGTCGGCGCGCGACGCAGACTGTTGTCGATGTAAATCGCCCAGTTGTAACGCACCGTGTTGCCTGCCCAGTCGGAGGCGACGAGCGTCATCGTGTGGCGTCCGTCGGGCAGCGGCTTGGCAGCGGCGCCCGCACGCAGTTGCACGGTGACCTCGCCCAGCGACGGCTCATACTCAGCGGGCAGCGGCTCGTCGTTCAGCAGCCACTGCACCGTCGCAGGGTTGATTCCGCTGCCGTCGTCGCGCAGGCGTGCCGTGAAGTCCAGCGGCAGCTGCCCCGAAAGCATCTCGCCCAGCGCGGGTGTGGTACGCACCACCTGCGGCGCTGTGCGATCGACCCAGCCAAAACCGAACGCCGTGAGGTTCCCCTCGCCTGTCATCACCACGAACCCATTCGGAATGAACACGGGCTTGCCGTTCAGCCCCAAATAGGCAACGCGCCGATTGTTCGCATCGACTGTGCCTTCGGGCGGGCGCAGCGTGTAGAGCCACTCCAGCTTGCCGTCGGGCAGCGAGTAGCACAGCAGCGTACCGCGCCGCGTGGCAAGCCACAGCTTGCCGTTATGGATTTCGGGCGCGGTCAGCGGCTCGTAGCGCATCTCAATCGGCTCTTTGTCGCCCGCTATCACTTTGCCCGAATGGTCAAACAGATACAGGCGGTTCTCGCGGGTCAGCACGGCGACATAGTCGTCGTTGGCAGCGGGCGCGAGGCGGAACTCGGTGTTGAATCGGCGCGTCCAGCGCACAGCGCCGCTGTTGGGGTTGAGCGCAACGACCACATCGTTCGAGGTCACATACACGCTACCGCCTGCCACTACGGGTTGCGAATCGTAGTTTGGCGGGGGCAGCCGAAACAGCCAGCGTCGGCGACCTCCTGCCGTGCTGATTGCATGCACGAACCCCGTGTTCGTGCCAAACAGCAACAGCTCGCCCTCCTTGACCAGTTTGCCCGCGATGTAGTCGTCGGCGCGATACGGTTCTTTCCAGACGGGTTCGCCACTGCGAGCATTCAGCGCGTACACCTCGCCGCGCCCCGTGCCGATGTACAGCACGCCCTCGTCCAGCAACGGGCGGGCAGTAGGCGCGCTGTCGGCGGTGAACACCCAGCGCAGACTGCCCGTCTGAGCGTCTAACGCCAGCATGTTGCCGTTGCTTGTGCCAACGTACACCAGCCCATCGCCCTCGATGGGCTGTCCCAAAATCGTGGTGTTGAGCGGCGCGTCCGCTGGGTACTGCCACTTGAGCGTGCCATCCTCTATATTCACCGCGTAGAGCCGATTGAGGCAGGGGTAGTAGATGGTCTGCTTGCCCACGCCAGGCAGCGCAGGGTTGTTCGGTGCAGGATTTCCGAAGAATCGCCACATCGCTGCGGGCGTCTGCGCTCCCGCCGCACAGGCAACACCCAACAACAACGCCCACGTTGCAATTCGCATACCGACCTCCATGTTCGTTAGACGCGCGAGTTTCCCTGCTGAGCAAGTATACCTGCGCCGATGGGTGTGCCCCATGCACTACCGCTTCGTCCAGATGCGCGTGTTCAGGTTCAGCTCGTCCACAACCGCCAGCGCGAACCGAATCTCCTCAAAATATTGGGCGATTGTGTCAGGCTCCAGCAGTCGGTTGGCAGGTGCAAACAGCGAGGGCGGCTCGAAGTGGTCGTGGCGCGTCGGTATGGCGACAAACACGCGCGAGGCGATAAACGAGAGGCGAATCGGCGCGTTCGTCTTGTTGCGGAACTCGACAATCCGCCGTATCAGACTCGGCGTTAGGATATAACGCGCCTCAATCTGGTCGGTCGAGAACACTTTGAACAGTTTCTCGAACTCAGGGTCTTCCATCTTTACCAGTTCGCCTGGCTGGCTGCCAATCTTGGCGCTGAGGCTCTGCAGCCACTGCCCGAATCCGCCCAGCCACGACTGCTCCGTGTCGGGCAACACGAGCGTGACGCCCTGAAAATGCTTGTGAAAGTCCGCGCTGATGAACAGCCCGCGAAAAATCGTAACCCAATGCTCCTGCCGACGCCCCCTGCTATCGTAAGTGACCTGTTTGTACTCCGTGTGCAGTTCCGAGAGGCGAATGTCGGTTTTGTCGACCACGCCCTCGATGAGGTCTTCACCGCGATAGCGGTCGGGTGTCGGCGAGTTGTGGTAAAGCATGCTCAGCTCATATTCCTGAGGCGTGATGTACCGTTCGGGATGATATTCCAGATTGGGGTTGATGTATTTCACGAGGCGGGTCATCACGCGCCATTTGAACGCCTTGCGCCACTCTTCGGCTTTGCTGGCGTAGACGACACCGATCACAATCAGCGCGATCACCAGCGGCGCGAATGCCCACGCGCCCACGCCATACAGCATCAGTCCAAGGCTCAGCACGCCGCCGATGACCGCGCTCCAAAGCGCAATCCGCACGAACTGGCTGACTTTTTGCGTGCGGTCTTGCTCCAGCTCGCGCAGCATTGGCTCCAACTCGCGCAGGACCGCTTCGGGGCTGGTGTTCATGTCTTGAACAGTTGCGAGACGCTGGGCGTGGCGCGTTCAGCTTCTTCGGCTTCGAACACGGCACGCCGCTTCAGTCCCATCGTGGACGCAATCAGGTTCGTCGGGAACATCTCGATCGCGTTGTTGTAGTCGGTCACGGCGGCGTTGTAGGTGCGACGCGCCGCCGCGATTTGCTCCTCAATCTCGTTCAGCGAGGCTTGCAGGTGCATGAAGTTCTCGTTCGCGCGCAGCTGCGGATAGTTCTCCACTGCAATCATCAGGTTGCGTAATGCGCCTGAGAGTGCTGCTTCAGCCTGCATGCGCTCGTTTTCGGGCAGATTCGGGTTGAGGGCGCGGCTACGCAGCTCAGTGATGCGCTCCAGCAACCCACGCTCATGCTCCATGTGTTGCTTGACGGTCGCAACGAGGTTCGGAATCAAGTCGTGGCGCTTTTTCAGCTGCACATCGATCCCGCTGAAGGCGTACTCCACTTGGTTCTTCTTGCCAATCAGCGAGTTGTACAGAATCGCATACAGTATCGCCAATCCGAGCGCTCCCGCGCCGATGCAGACCAGTCCTGTCAGCAGTTCCATCGGTTCCCCTCCACATCCCGCCGTATATACGCGGTGTGCGCAGCGAGAGTTCCGCCAAGAGTCTACCACAATCTCGACAAGTTTTGTATCTATCGGGTATACTGCGGGCGAAATGGCTCGCTTTGCGAAGTTCGCTTGGCTGGTCTTAGCGTGCAATGTGCTGGTGATTTTGGGTGGCGCGTTTGTGCGTGCGACAGGCTTTGGCGCGGGCTGCGGTAGTCATTGGCCCACTTGCAACGGTCAGATTGTGCCCCTCTCTGGCTCGCTGGACACCTTCGTGGAGTTCGGGCATCGCCTCACCAGCGGGCTGGCGTTTCTGCTCGTGCTGGCGATGCTGGTGTGGGCGTTTCGTGCGTACCCGCGCAAGCATATAGTGCGCCTCGGCGCGCTAATGAGTTTAGTGTTTATGGTGCTGGAAGCCCTCATCGGTGCGGGGCTGGTACTGTTCGAGCGTGTGGCGACCGATGTCTCCTATGCGCGTGCGGTGTGGATGGCAGCGCACCTGCTGAACACCTTCATTCTGCTGCTGTGGATTACGCTCACGGCGTGGTGGGCGTCAGGCGGAGCGCGGTTCCCACTGCGCGGACAGGGTTGGACAGGCTTCGCTGTGCTGGGTGCGCTGTTGCTGATGACCGTAATCGGCATGAGCGGCGCCGTCACTGCGCTGGGCGACACGCTGCTGCATCTGAATGTGATACACACCAACCCTATCGTGGGCGAGACGCTGCTGGCGTTGCGCGTGTATCACCCCACGCTCGCGATTGGCATCGCGCTGTACATGATTGTGGTGCTGACCCGCTTGATGTTAGA
>JANXCK010000215.1 GCA_025060055.1 Fimbriimonadales bacterium
TGGGGGTGAGGGTGGGAAAAACGGGACGATTTAATCTTGGAAGGACTTACCAATCGGGGTTTCAAGCGTCGTTATAACCACACCCCCATGTCCCCCACACCCCCCCCCAGGGGGTGGGGGGACATGGCGCCCGAAACCCCCGCCGCGGGGGGGGGGGGGTACGTGGCCCCCCTCCCCCGGGGGGGGGGGCGCGGGGGTGGGGGTGCGGGCAACGCGGCGTCTGAAACGGCAATCGGTATAAGACGGCTAAAGCCGTTGCTGTGCAAACCAAGCCCGCCTACGCGGGCTACCAGCCGACGCAGGTCGGCTTTGTCTGCACAGGAACGGCTTTAGCCGTTAGGTGCAACGCGCCACTTCTTACTCTTAGCCGCCAATCGCCTCCCAACAGCCGTCCCTACCAACGCGCCACTTAGCCATACTGTCCAGTCGCCCCAACGCAGGTAGAGCGTTTGAGGGGCGTTGAGACGAATCGCTAGCGGCTCCACCGCTTTTTGAAACGCTGGGGCACGGCGCACAATCTCACCACTGGGGGCGATGAACGCGCTGATTCCTTCGGGGGCGCAGCGCACGACCCAGCGGCGCGTCTCAATCGCCCGCAGCACGCTGAACGCCAGATGCTGCTCTAACGCCGCCGTGCGCCCAAACCACGACTCGTTGGAGCCAATCACAATCAGGTTTGCCCCAGCGTTCGACATCCCCCGCGCAATCCACGGGTAGCTGGACTCCATGCAAATCACCGCGCCGATGCGCCCATCGCCCGCTTGTAGGGGCTTCAGGTCGTCGCCTGCGTGCATGTCCTCTTCCACCACGCCGAACACGCTCAAAAACGGCAAGAATCGGCGATAAGGCACATATTCGCCCATCGGCACGAGCTGGAGTTTGTCGTGATATTGCCAACTGCCATCGGGCAAGAACAGGTGCATCGTGTTAGCGACTCGGCGCGGCTCGCGCTGAGCAACCCGATACCCGCCCACGAGCAGCGGCGCGCCCACCTCCCGCGCCAGCGACTGCCAGAACCGAAACGCATGCGCGCTGCTGGGCATCGCGAACGGCTCGATCACTTCAGGTAGCACAATCAAATGCGGCGCACGCTGAGAGTCAGGTAGGTAATTCGGGCGAGTGTGGACTGCGCTGCGCACAAGCTCGGCAATTTGGGTGCGCAGCCTCGCCCACTCGTCGGGCGCGTACACACGCGCCAAATCGATGTTCGGTTGCACCAGTGCAACCCAGCGGTTGAGCGCAAAATCATCCGATGACGGCTGCGCACTCCAGCGGTGGCGCGTTAGTGTAGCAGCCCCCCACAAAAGGTACGCCGCCGCACCAATCAGAAGGCTACAGGCGACCCATGCGAGCGTGCGCTGTCGTCGGGCGCGATACAGCTCCCAGAGCCAGACCAGCAGCCCGTTCCACAACGCCACCAGAAACTCCATTCCCCACGCGCCGGTGAACTCCGCAGGCTGGAGCAGCGCAGGCTGGTTGTACAGGGCGACGCTCCAGTGTCCCCACACGAAGGCATATGGTCCCAAACCGCGCAGGTACTGCGTGAACGCCCATGCGCCTGCTGCGCCCAGAATGCCCAGCGGGGTGCGCGGCATTTGCGACGCCAACAGTCCGAACAGCCCGCCGAACAACGCGCACAGTCCTGCGACCAGAGCCAGCCCCAGCACGCCCAAGAGCAGGCTGTCGGTGCGCAAGCGTATCAGATAAATCAGCGGATGCCCCAGCGTCAGGTAATACACAAAGCTCCAGAACCAGCCGTAGGCGAAGCCTGTGCGGGCGCGGGTTTGTAAGGTGAGCGCGAACAGCGGGGCAGGAGCGACCAGAATCAGCCACGACATCCCAAGTGGTGGATGCGCCCAGCCGCTGAGCAGGGCAGAGACGAGCAGCACGCTCCATCTGAGCCTACTCTGGCTACGGGTTAGCCCATCAGTTGCCAAAGCTGTTCCACCGCCTCTTCTGCCGTGCGTGCGACAGGAACCTGCACTGGTTCGCCCGCGATGTGGAACTGCCAGCTTGCCAGCAGCACGACGGGTTTATTCAGGCGCAACCCCAGCGCGATTTCGGAAAGCGTGCCATAGCCGCCGCCAATCGCAATAAGCCCGTCACTGGCGCAGGCAATCAGATAGTTGCGTGCCTCGCGCAGCCCCGTGAACAGCGCGATTTCAATAAACTCGTTGGGAGGCGACTCGGCAGCATCAGCGCCTGGCATGATCCCAATCGTGAGACCGCCTGCTTCTTGCGCCCCTTGCGCTGCAGCGGTCATCACGCCCGTCATCCCGCCACACAGCAGAACCGCTCCACGCTGCGCAATCAGGCTCCCAACTTGGCGTGCCAGCGCTAACTGCTCAGGCGTGCCGAGCGAACTGCCAACTACCCCAACAAGGCGTTTGCGCGAGCGCATCGTTTACTCCGAAGCGCGGAGAATCAGCAAATTCACCGCTTCGCCAATCGCAAAATGGTACGACACACTGCCCAGCGAGAGCCGCTCGATGAGCGAGTGCCCCTTCGCACCTAAGATAAGCAGCTGTGCATCGGTCTCCCGCAGCGCCTCACGAATGGCAGGGATGGGCAATCCCTCGACCACAACCGACTCACATGAAGCCTGCAGGGGTCGCAGTCGCTCGCACACCTCGCGGTTGCGCTGATGCAACTGCTCGATAATCCATTCCACGCCCGACTGTTGCAAGGCGGGCGTGCCGCGCGTTAGCAGTTGGAGCGTCTCTTCGTCCACATCGAAAGCGGTTGTGATGGCAATCCGTGCGAGGCGGCGTGGCGCAAACTGCACCAGCAGGTCAACACAGCGGTAGTTGTATTCTGAGTGGTCGGTTGCCAGCACGGCGCGGAGTGGCTGGTCAGCAGGGGGTGGTGTGTGGGCGATAAGCAGGCTTTGGCGAGCGTTGGTGAGCGCGGCACGCGCCACACTGCCCACAAAGAACGCCTGCAGCGCGCCCTTGCGCGTGCCACCCAGCGCTATCATCTCTGCGTCCCGCTCGTCTGCCAGCTCCAGCAAGCGCGTTCCTGCCTGACCATGCAGAATCACCGTCTCTGCCTCGAAGCCTTGCGCGTGCAAAGTTTGCTGCAGCGTGTCCAGACGCTGGCGCGCGGCGGCTTCCTGCGCCTGTGCTGCCTGCAGGAACACCTCTTCGGGAAACGGCGCCGCAACCCCCACCACAGGCGGACGCGGCGGTTCAATCACAGACGCTAATATCAGATGGGGCTGCGCGAACTCTAATGCCTGAACCCACGCCAGCGCGTGCTCGTATGCCCCATCGCCGTCCACGCCAACCACGATTCGCATACCTGCGCCTAAGTATACCGAAACGACCGCGCTCACTCGCTGTCCAGCACTTCGCGCACCCTTTGAATCAGCTGCGAGGGCGTGTACGGCTTGGGCAAGAAGTGGATTCCCGCTTCCAGCACGCCGTGATGCACAATCGTGTTCCCCGTGTAGCCCGACACATATAGCACGCGCAGGCGGGGATAGAGGCGAACGAGGTAATCGGCTAATTCGCGCCCGCTCATCACGGGCATCACCACATCCGTGATGAGCAGATGAATCGGTTTGTCGTAGCTTTGGGCTATCTGGAGCGCTTCGACAGGCGATCTCGCAGCAAGCGCTGTGTAGCCTTGCTGCTGTAGTATCTCGGTCACCACTTCCAGCACGCCTGGCTCGTCTTCCACCACCATTATGGTCTCTTGACCGCGTGGCAGTTCGGTAGGGGGGATTGCTGTTTGCATAAGTCGCGGCAGCAGCTCATAGGCGCGGGGCAAGTAGATTTTGAAGGTTGTACCTCTGCCTTCTTCTGAGTAAACCCAGATATGCCCGCCCAACTGGTGGATGATGCTGTAGGCGATCGACAGTCCCAGCCCTGTGCCTTGATCGCGCGGCTTCGTCGTGAAAAACGGCTCAAAAATCCGTTCACGCACTTCTGGTCGCATCCCAATCCCCGTATCGGAGACCATCAACATCACATATTCGCCTGGCACTACTTCGTGGTGCATCCGAGCGTACTCCGCGTCCAGCTCGACATTCTTGGTCTCGATGGTAATGACGCCGCCTGTGTCGGGGATGGCGTCGCGCGCGTTGAGCAACAGGTTCTGCAGCACTTGGTTCAGGTGGGCAGGGTCGGCTTCCACTTGCCAAAGCGGCTCTGTCAGGTAGGTCTGAACCTGGATGTAGGAGGGCAGCCAGGTTTGGGCAAGTTGAAGCGTCTCTCTCACGACAGTGTTGAGGTTCAGTCGTTGGCGTTGAATTGGTTGTTGACGGACGAGCGTCATCAGTTGGCGTGTGATACCCGCTGCTTTCTCGACCGCCAACAGCGCGTTGTTCAAGAAGCCGTGTGCCGCGCTGTCGGCGGGGAGTGCGCTTTGCGCCAGCTCGATGTGCCCCAGCACTGCCGTGAGTAAGTTGTTGAAATCGTGTGCCAGCCCTCCTGCCATCCGCCCGATGCTTTCCATCTTCTGTGCTCGGAGCAGTTGGGCGCGCAATTGCTCAGCTTCTGCTTCGGCTCGCGCACGCAACAGCTCGTGCGCCGCGCGCGTAGCTAAGATTTGCCAGAGCGTATACAAGGCAGGCACGCCAGGCAGCGGATTGTTGGTAATCGCCCACAGAGTCCCGATGGGGCGCCCGTAGGCGTCGCGCAGCGGCGCACCAATATATCCCTCCGCGCCTAACTGCGCTAAGTCTGCGTCTTTTGGAAACAGTTTTTGCACACTGCGCGGGTAGACACATACGCCGCGCATCACAACATTTTCGCACGGCGTGTGTTGCAGCGAATACTCGACTGGAGTCAGAAGCTCGCCGCCTACCGCGTAGGCAACCCCCTCGACCCGATCCACTTCCACTACACGCCCGACATACACATACGCGCCCCCCAGCGCCGCCGAGAGGGCGCGCACCAGCTCGCTGAGGAAAGCAATCCCTGTGTGCTGCGGTGGTATCCTCGCCAGTTCAAGCAAGATGCGTCGGGGTAAGTGCAAATCGGTCAAATCGGCGAAACTGAAGTGCAGTAATTGATGCGCAGGCAGCTCGTGAACTATCCCCTCGATGATTCGCTCCTCGCGTGTCGGACGCCGAATGTTCAGCACGAAGGGCGGGTGGGCACGGGCGCGCGCCAAAATCGCGTCCACCTGCTCCTTACTTTCCACCAGCAGGTCGTACAGCGTCCGTTGAGCAAGCTCCTCGTGAGAGTAGCCGAGTATGCGAGTTGCTGCGTCTGTTGCGCGATAGATTCGCAGGCTATCGGGCAACAGCAGCAAGGAAGGCATAAAGGTCAAATTGAACAAAGGCGAGGCTACAAGCGCGCGCCGCCTCCGTTCGATTGTGTCATCGCGCCCCATCGCAATCACCTTCCCCAAAGGAAGGCTGGCTGGATCACCCAAAATCCCTTCAAAAAGCAACACTGTGGAGCCGACGGCCGGATTCGAACCGGCGACCTTCCGCTTACAAGGCGGTTGCTCTACCGCTGAGCTACGCAACTTACTACCTATTATACCTCGAACCCCACGCCTCTTGCGTGTAGTACCCTTTCTGTAGAGGAAGGCGATTCGCAGGAGAGACGCCATGACCTTAAGAGTTTTCGCTGGGCAATGGCGAAGATTCAGTAAAGGGACGATTGCAATTTGGAAGCACTCAAGTGCCTCAAATGTGAAATCGTTCCTTTTTAGCGAGAGGCACGGGATACAGCATACGGACGAGGTGACCTCACCTGTATGGGCGCGGTTTCCGCGCTCTGTCAGCGCGTCGAGAGACCATCTAATTTTGGAGGCACTTATACTTATCGGGGGTTCAAGTAGCACAATCGTCGGCGCGGACGCCGACGCTACGGGGAGCGCGTGTGCAGTGTCAGCGTCTCGCTGACGAACTGTCTCGCTGGAAACCCCGATCGGTAGTATTCCACTGGAAGTACTTACTAAATCCGCTGCAGCAGCTGCAGCACAGTCTGTGGCATTGAGTTCGCTTGCGCCAGCACCGACATCCCCGACTGCATCAGAATCTGCTGCTTCGTGAAGTTCGAAATCTCCACGGCAAAGTCGGCGTCACGAATAGTCGACTCGCTTGCCATCACATTCTCGCGGGCGACATTCAGCGAGCGGATGTTGCTTTCCAGCACATAGCGTTGGAACGCGCCCATATCGCCGCGCATTTTGGAAATCTCGCTGATGGCAGCGTCGATGATGCGCAGGGCGTTGTCGGTAGAGTTCGGCTGCGTGATATCGATGGTAGCGAGGCTTTGTCCGGCGATGACCGTCGTGCCCAGTTTCGCTGCGTTGACATCCATCAGCGAGAAGCGCACGAACTGCCCCGCGTTTGCCCCGACCTGGAACTGAAGCTGCCCTGCGGACACAACCGCCACTTGCGCCAGGGGCAGCGTGGTGTCGTTGCCCGCTTCGGTGAGCATAATCACGTTGCCGAGGTTGTCGCGCAAGCGCAGTCCCGAATCGCCCGTCGCCTGCCCCCCCGTGAAGGTCACAGTCTGCACGCCGTTGACCGTGTTCGCTACGACCGTCGCAACAGCGTTTGTGCCTTGCACATCCACGCTGGTTGTACCTGTTAGGATGACCCCAGCATTGTCGTTGACCCGAACTCGGAACTGCGCCCCATATTCGCGATGGCGCAGCTCAATCTGGCGCGTCGTGTCGTTGTAGTTTGCCACAACGCCCGTGATGTGCGACACAGCATTAATCTTATCGACCACGTTGCCTACGGTTTCGTTTGTCGTTATGTTGATGGTGTAGCCGTTGATGACCACGCTGCCCGCCACGTCCATCAGACTGGCAAGTGTTGTGCCTGCAGGGAGCTGTCGCAAGTTCGCTGCGGGCACAGTGGCGCGTGTCGCAGCGGTGGTGACCTGCAGGGTCACGGCGCCAGTGGCAGTGGGGAAGTTGTTGAACAGCCCGCCAATGAAGATTCCCGAAATCCGCGTGGGGTTCGTCACCGCTGCGCTGATGCCCGAAGTGCCGTCCAAAAGCTTCTTAGTGCCGAAGGAGGTCTGCTCTGCGATGCGGTTGATGCTGTCAATCAGCGCACGGATTTGCGTTTGGTCGGCTTGCAGCGCAGCATAATCGTTGACGCCCGTGTTGGCAGCGTGCAGCACGAGTTGGCGCATCGTGCGCAGGGCGTTGTGAACTTCGTCCAGCGCAGCCTCGGCGGTTTTAATCATGTTCACTGCATCCTGCGCGTTGCTCACGGCTTGCTGTAAGCCAGTAATCTGAGCGCGCAAGTTCTCCGAGATAATCAGCCCTGCGGGGTCGTCGGCA
>JANXCK010000033.1 GCA_025060055.1 Fimbriimonadales bacterium
GAGGCGGGCGATGTGATTCAGGCGATGAAAGCGGGCATCATCGAAATCGCGGACATCTATGTTATCAACAAAGCCGACCGCGAGGGCGCTGCGCGCATGCGCCTTGACCTGCGCAACGCGCTCGAACTCGGCGGCAAACCGAAAGGGTGGAACCCGCCGATTACGCTCACCGAAGCAGTTCACGGCAAGGGCGTCGACGAGCTGGTCGAGTTCATCGAGGAACATAAGCAATATCAGCAACAGTCGAGCGGGTGGCAGGCGCGCCGCTTACAGCAGCTGGAATGGGAGCTACAATCGCTGATTCACGACGCGCTGGAGCAACAGGCGCGTGGTGTCGCCCGTCAGCTCTTCAGCCTCGAAGCGCTCCAGGCGGCGCTGCAGGGCGCCGAGAACCCGTTTCCCAAAATCAGGCAGTGGAGCGAGAGCGGATGAACCTTCTCAAGCCGAAGGCGATTGAGCCGGGTGCGCGTCTGGGCGTTGTGTCGCCTTCCAGTCCGATAAACGCGGACGAGTTGGAAAAAGGGCTTGCCCCGTTTTATCAGCGTGGCTACCAGATTGTGCTGGGTGAACACGCCTTGGCACGGCGAGGCTACTTGGCGGGCACGGATGAGCAGCGTGCCCGCGACCTGATGGCGATGTTCGCCCGCGAGGATATCGACGCCGTATTGTGTGCGCGCGGCGGCTACGGCGCAGCACGCCTAATACCCTACATAGACCCTGCGGTGTTCCGCAACCACCCGAAGCTGCTCATTGGCTACAGCGACATCACCGTACTGCACTTGTGGCTGCAGCGGCATGTGGGCTTGGTCAGTTTGTATGCGCCAATGCCCATCACGATGACTCGCCGCATACCAGAGCATGCGATGGCGGTGTTTTGGCGTGCGCTGGAGGTTCCTGAACCGCTGGGCGAGTTGCCGCCGTGGGATGCCTCCTATCGCACGATTGTGGCGGGCAAGGCACAGGGGCGAATCACGGGCGGCTGCCTGTGCCTTGTTGCCGACTCTATCGGCACGCCCTACGAAATCGAGACGCGCAATGCCATCGTCGTCCTTGAGGATGTCGAGGAGCCACCCTACCGACTGGACGCAATGCTGAACCACCTCAAGCTCGCAGGCAAGTGGGAAGGCTGTAGAGGTATTGCGTTCAGCGAAGACACCCGCTGGGAACAGCGCGTCAAAGCGGAAGAGCCGACCCTCACGCCCGACGAGGTTCTCGACGACTACTTTGGCAGCCTACCGCAGCCTTCGATGGCAGGGTTCCCCTTCGGGCACATCCACGACCCGCTCACCCTGCCCTACGGGGTGCTGGCAGAGCTGGATTCCGAACGGGGCAAACTCACCATCTTGGAGTCCGCAACAGTACCGCGCTGAGAGTAGGTATACTATCTACAGGGGGTCATGCATGCGAGCAGACGACTGGATGGCGTTGCAGTGTGTGCTGGATGCGGGGGTTAGCCCCGATGCGGTATGTCCCTTCGAGCATTTCCTGTATTTCGAGGACGAGCGTCTGGCGGGCTTGGCGGCGCTGGCGTTGCAAGAGGCAGGCTATCAGGCAGAAGCCGCCCCCGCACTGGACGGCAACTGGGCTGTTGTTGTGTACGCCTATCACCGTCCAAACGCCTCTGAACTGGAGCGACGAATTGAGTTTCTGGAAGGCGTGGCGGAAGCGTTCGGCGGCGAGTACGACGGCTGGGGCGTGCCCGTGAAACGCTGATGCGCAACCTCGTGTTGATTCTGGGCGACCAGTTAGACCGCCACTCCGCTGCGCTGGACGGGTTTGACCCCGCTTGCGACGCTGTGTGGATGGCGGAAGTCGCTGAAGAGGCGACCCATGTGTGGAGCCACAAGGCGCGGATTGCGATTTTTCTGAGCGCGATGCGCCACTACCGCGATTGGCTGCGTGCTAAAGGCTACCCCGTGCTGTACCACGCCTTAGATGACCCCGAAAATCAGGGCAGCTTCGCCAGCGAACTCACCCGCGCCGTGCGCCAACACCAACCCCAGAAATTGATTGTGGTGGAGCCTGGCGAGTGGCGCGTGCTGCAGAGCCTCAAACGAACTGCGCAACAACTGGGCGTCCCCCTCGAAATCCGTCCCGACCGCCACTTTCTAATCAGCGTGGACGAGTTCAGACGCCACGCGTCAGGGCGTAAACAACTACGCTTGGAGTTTTTCTACCGCGAAATGCGCCAGCGCACTGGGATCTTGATGGAGGGTGCGCAGCCTGTGGGCGGCGCGTGGAACTTCGACGCTGCGAACCGCCGCGCCTTCGGCAAGCAAGGACCAGGGTTAGTGCCCCCGCCCGTGCGCTTCGCGCCCGATGCGACGACGCAAGAGGTTATCCGCCTTGTGGAAACACGCTTTCCCAACCACCCTGGTAGCCTGCGCGAGTTCGACTGGGCAGTGACGCCTGAACAGGCAATCCAAGCGTTAGACGATTTCATCGAGAACCGCCTGCCGCTGTTCGGTCCCTATCAGGACGCGATGTGGACGGGCGAGCCGTATCTGTATCACTCGCGCCTCTCGTCTGCGATGAACCTGAAGCTTTTAGACCCGCGCCTTGCGATTGCGAAGGCAGTGGACGCCTATCGTCAAAAGCACGCGCCGTTGCAGAGCGTGGAGGGCTTCGTGCGCCAGATTCTGGGCTGGCGCGAATACATCCGCGGGATCTACTGGCTGTTTATGCCAGAATACTTAGAGCGGAATGCGCTCAACGCTACAGCGAACCTGCCCGACTTTTATTGGACAGGCGAGACCGAGATGAACTGCCTGCGCGAAGTAGTTGGGCAGACGCTGCGCTACGGGTTCGCGCACCACATCCAACGCCTGATGATTACGGGGCTGTACGCGCTGCTGTTGGGCGTGCAACCCAAGCAGGTGCATGCGTGGTACTTAGCGATTTATGTGGACGCGGTAGAGTGGGTGGAGCTGCCGAATGTGTACGGGATGTCGCAGTTTGCCGATGGTGGGCTAATGGCGTCCAAGCCGTATGTCGCCAGTGGCAAGTACATCCAGCGGATGAGCAACTACTGCGCGAACTGTCGGTTCAAGCCTGAGAAAGCCGTCGGTGCGGACGCCTGCCCGTTCACCACGCTATATTGGCACTTCCTGATGCGCCATGAACCCGCATTTGAGAACCACCCGCGCTTAGGGCAGCAGATTCGCAACCTGCGTCGCCTCAGCGAGGCAGACCGCGCAGCAATTCGCAAGCAGGCGCAGGAGTTGATTAATCAAGCCACTTCTTGACCTGCTCCATGCACCGTTGTGCTGCGCCTTGATGTCTCTGCACGAGTTCCGACGCCTGACGCGCGATTTGCTCGCGCAGCTTGGGTTCGTGGAGCAGGCGCAGGATGCCTTCTGCCAGCTCGGTGGCTGTTTGCACCTCGAAGCCGACCCCCGCTGCCCGCGCCAGCTGCGCGATGTCGCGGAAGTTGTGCGTATGGGGTCCGAAAAACACGGGTTTACCGTGCGCCAGCGGCTGGAACAGGTTCTGCCCGCCCAGCGGGGCGAACGCGCCGCCGACGACGGCTACATCGGCGACGCTGTAAAGGCTCGCCAACTCGCCAAAAGTGTCCACAATCACCACTTGGGCGTGCTGCCCATCGGCTAAAGGCAGCTGGCTGCGGCGGTAGGTTTGCAACCCGCGCGCTTGTAGCAGGCGTTCCACCTCCGCAACGCGCTCCAAGTGGCGCGGCGCCAGCACCAAGCAAGTCTCAGGCAGCGAGCGCAACACCTGCTGGTAGGCATTGGCGATCAGGTGTTCCTCGTCTGCGGTGCGCGTGCTACCCACGACAATCACGGGCGCGTGCGTTGGCAGCGAGAGGGTCGCACGCCACTCGCTGGCGCTTCGGTCTAACGCGCCGAGCGCTTGGTCGAACTTGGTGTTGCCGCACACCTCAATCCGCGCAGGCGACGCGCCCAACGCCATAAAGCGCGCGGCGTCGGTCGGCGACTGCGCACAGATGAAGTCGACACAGCGCAGCATGTAGGCATAAACGGAGCGCGATTTGGGGGCACGCTGCGCGGTGCGGTCGCTGATACGCCCGTTCAGAATCAGCACGCGCCCGCCCCGATGCCTCTGCTCCGCAAGCAGGTTGAGCCACAGCTCGCTCTCGAACAGGATGAGCAGGCGCGGCTGCACACGGCGCAGCACACGCCGTACCGCAAACGGCAAATCCAGCGGGAAGTAGATGAAGTAATCCACATCGTCGCGCAGCGCGCTCTGCGCCGTTTGCTGTCCTGTGGGCGTGGTGGTACTGAACACGAGTTCGTATTCGGGTAGCTCTCGGCGCAGGAGTTTGACCACCGGCTGAGCAGCAAGGGTCTCACCGACCGAGACGCAGTGGATCCAGAGGCGTGGCTTGGTGGCGGGAGGGGGGATGGGCACGAAGCCGAACCGCTCGCGCCAGCGGTTGCGCCACGAGCCAGCCACGATACGCGCCACCACATAGCTGCCCCACAAGGGCGCGCTTATCAGCAAGAGCAGGTTATACGCAAAGCGCATCACGGCTTCGTCCCCCGCACGAGAGCTTCGGCACGCGCTTCTAAAGCATTAATTGCCTGCTCCAACTGCTCGGCGAGGTGGGCAAACTCGTCTTTGTCGGCAGCTTCGGGCACCCACACGGGTTGCCCAATCAGGAACGCTCCACGCGCAAACGGTAATGGAATCAGATACCGATCCCAAGTGGGCAGCAGGATGCGCGGATACGCGCTCACCCCAGCAGGGTAGATGGGCACGCCCGCTTTCTGAGCAATCAACAGTGCGCCTGGCTGAAACTTGCCGCTGGGACCGCGCGGTCCGTCGGGTGTGAACGCCAAAATCGCGCCCTGTTTGACCGCGCGTGCCGCCTCCAGCGCCGCGCGTACCCCACCACGACTGGTCGAGCCACGCAGCGTGCGAAACCCAAATCGCGTGAAAATCTCGTTTTGAATCTCGCCGTCGCGCGAGAGTGAGATCAGTGCCAGCATCCCCATGCCTTTCATGAAGTTCGCGGGAATGAGCGTGCGTCCGTGCCAAGAGACCATCACGGCGCCTGTGCCCGCTTGCCGATGGCGTTC
>JANXCK010000112.1 GCA_025060055.1 Fimbriimonadales bacterium
AGGTATTCGCGCACGCGCAGGATGAACAGCTCAGGGTCAATACGCGAGCGCACGGGAATCACGAACGCGCTCAGCACGCCCGCCACCGTCGCATGCACGCCCGACTTGAGCATGAAGTACCACATGCCCAGCCCCACCAAGAAGTAGCTCAGCCCGCTGCGCACCCCCAGCCAATTCATCAGAATCATCATGCCCCAGAACAGGAATGAGTAAAGCAGCATCTCCACCTTCAAGTTCTCGGTGTAGAACAGGGCAATCACCAGCACGGCGCCGAGGTCGTCCACAATTGCTAATGCTGTGAGAAACACTTTGAGGGCGAGCGGAGCGCGCGTGCCCAACAGCGCGAGTGCGCCCAGCGCAAACGCAATATCGGTCGCCATCGGCACACCCCAGCCGCGGATTTCGGGCGTGCCCCAGTTCAGCGCAGCGTAAATCAAAGCAGGCACGACCATCCCGCCCAGCGCCGCCGCCATCGAGAGCGCCGCCTTGCGCGGCGAGCGCAGCTCGCCCACCAGCAGCTCGCGCTTGATTTCCATCCCCACCAAGAAGAAAAAGACCGCCATCAGCCCGTCGTTAATCCAAAGCAGCAGCGGCTTATCGATGTTGACCAAATTCCCGAAGCGCACTTCGACGGGGGTAGACCATAGGCGGAAGTAGTACTCGGCGAGGGGCGAGTTCGCCCAGAGCATCGCAACAATCGCGCATGCCAGCAGCACGACACCCCCTGCGCTGGTCTGCTTGGCGAACATCGCGAACGGCTTCACCAGCCGCTCGATGGGCAGGGGTTTCAGCGTCTGGAGTTTTGGCGGCATCGGTTGCGCCATTCTCTACATCCCCAGAATGTGGTAGCCGGCGTCGATGTAAATCACTTCGCCCGTGATGCCGCGCCCCATGTCGCTGAACAGGAACACGGCAGCGTCGCCCACTTCGTTGGGGTCGGTGTCGCGTTTGAACGGCGCGTGATGGCGCACATATTCCAACATCGAGGTAAACCCGCGAATGCCGCGCGCGGCGAGCGTGCTTACGGGTCCAGGTGAAAGCGCGTTCACCCGAATCTGTCGCTCGCCCAGCTCGTAGGCTAAGTAGCGCACGCTGGCTTCCAAAGCGGCTTTCGCCACCCCCATCACATTGTAGCCTGGTACGACGCGCTCGCTGCCCAAGTAGGTCAGCGTCAGCAGCGACGCGCCGTCGCGCAAAATCGGCTCCAGCGCACGCGTTGCTGCTACGAAAGTGTACACGCTGGTCTCCAAAGCGATTTTGAACCCTTCGCGCGAGGTATCCAGATAGCGTCCCATCAGCTCTTCGCGCAGGGCGTATGCTACACAATGCGCCATAAAATCGACCTGACCCCACCGCTCCTTGAGCGTTGCGACGACCTGCTGGATTTCGTTGTCGTGGTTCAGGTCGCACTGCAGGGTGAAGGCGTCGGGCAGTTCGCGGGCGAGCGCGTTCACTTTCTCTGCGAACCGCTCGTTCTGATAAGCAATCGCAAGGCGTGCGCCGTGCGCCGCGCACCGCTGCGCAATTCGCCACGCCAAGCTGTGCTGATTCGCCACACCAAAGATGATGCCTTGCTTTCCAGCGAGCATTGAAGCTGTCTGCTGTTGCGCCATGCGCTAAGCATACCCGATTCGAACAACGGGCTGTTCGCGTGTCCCTTTCCAAGCGCGTGCCTTTCCAACTCGCCCGCGCTTGATCGTTGGCGCGGACGCCGACGCGACGCTGGGCGTGCTTGTATAGCGTTGGCGTCTCGCCAACGGCATCACGGCGTTTGCTGCGCCGATTGGTATAATATGCGTATGCGCCGCAACGCACTGACGCTGGGTATTCTGTTGCTTGCAACGACGCACGCACAGCTCAACTGGGTGGGCAACACGCGCCTGTTCGCTACTGGCTCCCACCAACTGCCAAGCCGACTCGGCATGCTTGACCCTTGGCAAGTCCTCACCGTCACAACGCAGACCTCGCCGATCGCGCCAGGACAGTCCGTTCAAATCATCCTCACAACTGACAATTGGTTGTCTACGCGAGAATACGATTTCTCGTTCGACTTCAATACAGGCAACAACACCCAATGGTATGTCGTGCTGCCGCCGTTTGCGCCCGGAACCCATGTGCAGTTTTATATTCGGGCGCGGCACAGCAGCGGGATCACCGTTTTTGACAACAACGGCGGAGCGAACTACAGCGTGTGGGTGCGCTACGCACCCCAATATCGCGAAACGCCCATCCTCCAGTGGTTCCAGACCGATTATCGCACAATCATGCGTCGCCTGCCCGAGGTGGTGCAGGCAGGCTACGGCGCGATTTACCTGCCCTCGCCTGTGAAGTCGGGCGGCGGCAGCCTCAGCACTGGCTACAACCCGTTCGACCTGTTCGATGTGGGCGACCGCTTCCAGAGAGGCACGGTGCGCACACAGTACGGCACAACTCAAGAGCTGATTGAACTTATTCGGCTGGCACAGCGGCTGGGGCTGGAAGTGTACTGCGATTTGGTGACCAACCATGCCGATAACCGTGCAAGCACCACCATCGACCGCTATCCGGGCGTGCTGCCTGAAGATTTTCACATCCGCTCGACGGCAGACCCTAATAACAACGAGGTGGACTTCAACAACGCCCCACCGTTCGGTTTTGGCACGCTGAACTACGATGTGGTTGGCTTAGCGGACTATGCCCACGAGGACGGCAACAACACGCGCACAGGGGCATTCAACCTGCCCAGCTACGCGCAGTTCAACGCGTTTGGTAAGCCGAGTTTCGTTCGCCATCCGCTGAACCCCCACTACTACCCCACTGGGCAGCCGTATGCCGAGGATGTGCGCCAGTATCTGAAGCGATGGGGCTGGTTCCTGACTCGCGTGATTGGCTTCGACGGCTATCGAATCGACGCGGCACGCCATACGCCGCCCGCCTTTTTCGCACGCGTGCCTCAGCAGCCAGGCGGTATCGTGAGCGAGGGCGACCTGCTGCCCTACTTGTATAGCCTCAAGCCCTCGCTGTATGTGTTTGGCGAGGTGTATTCGGGCAATCCCTACGAGCTGCGCGAGTACGCCAAGACAGGAATGAACCTGCTTGACTTCCCGATGAACTTCACGCTCAAGGACTTGTTCAACGCGAACGGTTTTGGCAACATCGGCGCGGCGCTCAGCAACACCATCGGCGCTGACCCCAGCACGGGCTTGCCCTACGAACTGGGCGGGCTGGCACGCTATCTGGGAGTGGGCTTCGTGCAGAGCCACGACGACGGTCCGCCCCGCTCCAACAACCTCGCGCACGCATGGCTGCTCACTCGCCCTGGCAGACCCAAAATCTACTACGACGGCAACAACATCGACCCGAACAACTGGAGCCATTTCCCCCGACCAGGGCGCTACAACGCGCTGGGCAACGGCGACGAGAGCCTGCTGCGCCTGCTGGATGTACGCAAGCGGTTCGCGCGCGGCAACTTGGTCAACCGCTGGGTCAGCAACGACCTGTATGTCTACGAGCGTCAGGTGAACGGGCATAGCCTGCTGCTCGTCGGGCTGAACGATCGGGGCGACCTGACCCCGCTAAGCGCGAATGTACAAACGAATTTTCCGCCCGGAACGGTGCTAATCGACTACTCTGGGCAGCGCCCGCCCGTGACGGTGGGGTCCGATGGGCGCGTGACGATTACCGTGCCGCCTAACTCCGCGCCTGGCAACAATAACAATGCCTACGGCTATGTGCTGTACGCGCCACGCACGCCCCAACCCGTTGCGGGCGAGCGCCCCGTGCGCCTGTTCGACGCCCTCACCAACACCGAATTCGCTTTTCAGACTATCAACACCCCTGGCGGCGCTTACGCAACGGGGCGCAGCTTTGAGGCAGCGACCGTTACGAGCGCCCGAATCACGATTCGCGTGCGCACAGATAGCACAGGGGTCAGTGCGCTGGCGAAGTTCAACAGTGGTATCGCGCTGGGCGACCTGCAACCGCTGCAGAACACGCCCGAAGGCTTGGCAGACGGCTTTATCCCGATGACGCGCCTTGCCAACGGCGAGTTCGAACTGCGCGATGTTGACCTCCGCAGCCTGCCTCAGGGGTTGCATGGGGTGCAGGTGCGCGTGTTTGCCGACACGGGCAACCGTCCTGGGCTGTTCACCGATTTCTACGCCTTTTTCTACCTGCGTCGCCCTGAGGGGCGCATCACAGTAGACGGCGACCTCAGCGACTTGGGCACACCGATCGCTGTGCAGACCCGCACGCCGAGCTCGAACCTGAACCGACTGGACGCACTCTATGTGCGCAACGACCACAGGAACCTCTACATCGGGGTTGCGGGGCGCGTAGATCCTGCAGAGAACTTCACGAACGGCGTCGTGCTGTATCTGGATGTGGATTACGGCTTAGGGAGCGGGCTGAGCCAGCTGAACCAGCTGAGCGACGACAGTGGACCGGCAACTCGCCTGATTTCGAACCGCAAGCTCACGCCGCCTACGGGCTTTGGTGCGGAGTTTGCCGTCGGCGTGTTCCGACACAAGGGGCTACACTCCGCGCCAGAGGCAGGGTTCGTCGGCGATGCAACCGCGCCCCCGCTGGTCGGCGCGGAAGCGGGCGTGTATCGTATCGATCCCAATCGGCTGAACTGGCTGCAGGGTATCCCCGCTCGCATCACTTGGCGCCCCCGCAACAACTCGGCTGACCCGCCGACAGGCTTGGAGATAGCCGTGCCCCTCGATGCGCTGTTTGCTGGACGCAAAGCGAGTCGTCCCATCGGGCTGTTTGCAGCGCTGCTGACGACGGGCGAGACGGGCGCGATCTTCTCGGCATACGACTCGCGCCGCGCGACTTTCGGCGCACGCCCGCCCTACAACAGCTTCGTGCTGAACCAGTTCCTGCCGTCCCAGCCAAATGTCGTCGTCGATCCTGGCACGAACCCCGTGAGCGTGCAAGCGGTGGCGACCTACACGCTGCAGGCAATGCCGACGCTCGCTTCGGGCTATCGCTTACTTCTGGAGCCGATGCGCTACGACCCGCGCGCCCAAGCGTACCGACTGCGCGGGCGGATTGCGAACACGAGTGGGCAAGCGATTCAAGGACCGATTGCGCTGGTAGCCACGCTGCCAAGCGGCGTGGAGTGGCTCAACCGCACGGGCGAGAGCCTGCTGCAGCAAGGCGTTGCTTATCAGCTTCTCTCGGAAAGCGACCTGCCCCCCGCAGGCACGCTGACCTTCGAGGTACAGCTGCGTGCGTCGCAGCCGCTCACGCGCCCGCCGAAGCTGGAAGTGCGGGCGGGGATGGGAGCGCTGTAGGGGGTATCGGGTATCCTTCGCAAGGATGAGGCACTCTGATGCGAGCAACAACTTGCGGACTACTGACGGCGGTTGTCGCCATGGCGCTAACACTCTCGGTGCTTTCAGGGTGCGCGAAGCAGGAACAAGCATCGGAACCGCCCCGCGATACGGCAACGCGGTCTACAGAGCCTGCTCCTTCGGCAACACCGAAGCCCGTATCCGCGCCTACGCCCCCCTCGCCTGCTACCCGTGCAGAGCCACCTGCGAAGACAGAGCTACCTCCGAACTTCCCGTTGCCCATCTACGCAGGGATGAAGGTCGAGCGCACCATGCGTACCCAGATGGGCGGCTTTCAGGGGGTTCAGGTCGAGCTTATCGGCGAGGCATCCTTGCAAGCCGTCGCCGAGTTCTACGAGGCGGAGTTCCGCAAACGCGGATTAGAAGTCAGGAAAGCGGTTGAGCAGCAAGAGACCGGCGAGGGAATGCTGGTGTTGGGGCGGTCGAGTCGCGTGACGGCGGGGCTCATTGCAGTGCGCGAGGGCACGCAGACCCGTGTCACGCTCTCGTGGAGCGAGAAGGCGACGGAGCAAACCGCTCCTTAGAGGTTTAGGAAATGGCGCACACACCCAACGGCTGAAGCCGTTCCTGTGCAGACGAAGCCGACCTCCGTCGGCTGTTTAGCCCGCGCAGGCGGGCTTTGTTCGCACAGCAACGGCTTCAGCCGTCCATTTCATAAACAGTCTCTTAGAGACTGCTGGAGTTTAGCGCGTCGTGTCGGCGTCCTCGCCGACGAGCGTGGCTTGGACAGTCGTGTCCAAGCACGGCACGGACAGTCCTGTCCGTGCCACGCTTGCATGGGCAAGATGCCCGTGCCGCAGGTGCGTCGGCGCGACGCCGACGCCACGATAACCTGCCTGCGTTCCTGAACACTCTTGCAGAGACCGCTCAAGAACACAGACCGCGCCTTTTGCCGAACCGCCCTGCAATAGGGTATCCTTGTGCGCAGTATGCGGCGGTGCGTACCTGAACATCAGTAGCTAAGGAGGCAATCGATGCAGACCTACGCGTATGGCTACCCCCGACTGGGTGAGAACCGCGAATTCAAGCGAATTGTTGAGGGCTACTGGCAAGGTAAACTCAGTGCAGTCGACCTGCAGCAGGGCATTCGCGAGCTGGAGCGGCGCCGTCTTGCAACCTACGCGCAGTTTGTCGACGCCTATCCCGTCGGCGAGTTGACGCTGTATGACAATATGCTGGATACAGCGATTATGCTGGGTGTGTACCCTATCGACCCCAGCGATTTGAACGCCTATTTTGAGCTGGCACGCGGCGCCGACGCTCTGCCCATGACCAAATGGTTCAACACGAACTACCACTACCTGGTCGCACGCCTGTCGCCTATTAGCGAGTTTAGATTGCAGTGGCGCAAGCCTCTATTTGCCCTACGCCGCTGGTTCGAGACCGAGATGTTTTACCACGCGCCTTACCTGGGCGATGCCGAGTTTCAGGCACACTGGAACAAGCCACAAGAGGCGCACGCAACATATAAGGACGGATACCCCTACTTGATTGGTCCGTATACCTTTCTGCGCCTCAGTCGGGGGCTGGAATCTGCGCAACTGCCCGCGCTACTGGAGAAGCTCGTGCCTGTCTATGCCGAGATACTGCAAAGCCTGAAAGACGGGGGCGCACAATATGTGCATGTTGACGAGCCAGCCTTCGCGCTGGATGTGCCCGACGCAGAGGTGCGCGCAATCAGCGCTGCGTACCGCACGCTGGGGCAAATCGTGCCCGTTTTGCTGTTCACTTACTATGACAGCGTGGACTTCCTGCCCGCGCTGTATGATCTGCCGATTGCGGGTATCGGGCTGGATTTGGTTCACGGCAAGCGCAACTGGCAACACCTTGCCGAATATGGCTTTCCCAGCGACAAAATCCTGATTGCGGGCGTCGTGGACGGGCGCAATGTGTGGAAAACCGACTTGCAGGCGACTGCCGAGCGG
>JANXCK010000252.1 GCA_025060055.1 Fimbriimonadales bacterium
TTTCTGGTTCAACGCCTTGAGTTGGTTCTCGTACTCGACGCGGTAGGTAACATCCACCACGGAGACAATCGCGCCGACGACCTCGCGATGCGGATTGTAGATAGGAAACGCGCTGCGCAGCACATAGTGCAGATTGCCCTCAGAGTCGTAGTCTTCCGACTCAATCCCAGTAATGGCTCCACCTTGCACAACATGCTGAATCATCTCGTGAAGTCGCGACGCGGACGCCCCCCGAAACACTTTCTCATAGAACGGATGGAACAGCACTTCTTGCTTGGTGTAGCCATAAAGTTGTTGTGCCGCTAAATTCCATTCGTGGATGATGCCTTCCATGTCCACTGTGAAACATGCTACAGGCACATGCTCGAAAAGTTCGGTAAACCGTCGGTTGGCATGCTCAATCAGGCGGTAGGATTGCTGCAGGCTCTCGTTTTGGCTTTGCAGCTCTTCGTTGAGGTCTTGGAGTTGCTGTTTTTGCGCTTGCAGGGTTGCCTCTGCCTGCAGGATGCGCTCAGCGACGCGCAGGTTCGCTTGCAGTTCCGCCAAGTCCAACGGCTTGCTGAGGAAGGCGTCTGCGCCGGCTTCGAGCGCTTGGAGCTTGTCCTCTTTTTGCCCGCGTGCGGTGAGCATCACGATGTAGGCATACTGTTCGGCTGGGTGCTGGCGAATGGCGCGACACAGCTCCAGTCCGTTGAGTTCGGGCATTTCCCAGTCGGTGATGACGATAGGCGTAGGGTTGGCTTGGTACGCCTGCCACGCCTCCCAGCCATCGCGCGCCACGACCACCTCGTAGCCCAGCTCTCTCAGGTTGCGCTCCAGCACCTTCAGCGCAACCGCGCTATCCTCGGCAATCAGGACTCGCATCGTTCCACCTGCCTGCTGCGTGAGGGTTATTCCACATCCCGTGCTATTTCCCAATGCAGAAATCGCGGAAGATGCGGTTGACCAACTCCTCGTCTGCGCTTACGCCTGTGATTGTGCCCAAGGCGAGCCATGCACTGCGCAGGTCGACGGCGACAAGGTCAGGTGGCATGTTCTGCTGCAGCGTGCGCAGGGCAGCGTGCAGATGGTCGCGGGCTTGCTGCACCGCGTGGATGTGGCGCGTATGGGTGAGGGCGGGCGTCTCTTCGCCGATGTGCTGGAGGTGTAGGGCGTTCAGGATGGCGTGTTTAAGCGCGTCCAACCCAAAGCCTGTGAGGGCGGAGATTAGAATTGCACCCTCACTTCCTAACCTCCTCGCCCATAGCGTGGGAGAGGGGGAACCTGTCGCCTCTATTGACAAAACTGTCGCAGGCACGCCTCCCTCTCCCACTGCGTGGGAGAGGGGCTGGGGGTGGGGGCAAACCAAGTCCACCTTATTCCCCACCAGAATCTTGGGCGTCTCGGCAGGCAGACTCTCCAGCAGGCATAGGTCTTCTGTGTAATCCTGCGCGGTTAAGTCGTACACGAACAGAATCAAATCTGCTTGCTCGGCAGCGCGGCGGGCGCGTTCAATGCCGATTTGCTCTACTACATCGGCGCTCTCGCGCAAGCCCGCCGTGTCCAGTATCACGACGGGCACGCCCTCAATCTGGAAACTCTCCTCGATCGTGTCGCGCGTGGTGCCGGGGATGTCGGTTACAATCGCGCGTTCTGCGCCCAGCAGCGCGTTCAGCAGGGACGACTTGCCCACATTCGGGCGTCCCACAATCGCGACGCGCGCTCCCTCGCGCAGGATTCGCCCTGCTTGAGCGTCTTTCAGCAGTGCGTCCAGCTTCGCTATCAAGTTCTCAATCGGCGGCGTGAGCACAGCGGGGTCTAACTCGCCGATTTCGTCCGAAAAATCGATGTGCGCCTCCACGCTGGCGAGAACTCCGAGCAGCTCATCGCTGAGTCGCTGCACCTGTTGGGAGAGTTTGCCCGCGTGCAGGGCGAGTGCGCTGCGCAGTTGCGCGTCGGAGCAGGCGCGAATCAGGTCGGCAACCGCTTCTGCCTGCGCGAGGTCTAATTTGCCGTTCAGGAACGCCCGCAAGGTGAACTCGCCTGGCTGCGCGGGACGCGCTCCCTGCCGACACAGCAACTCCAGCACACGCCGCAGCAAATACGGGCTGCCGTGGCAGTGCAGTTCAGCGACATCCTCGCCCGTGTAGCTGTGTGGGGCGTGGAAAGGGATGAGCAACACCTGATCGAGCGTCTCGCCCGTATCGGGGTCTACGATTGCGCCATAGTAGACGCGGTGGCTCTGCAGAGGCTTCTTGTTGCGCCGTCGGAAGACACGCGCAGCAAGCTGAATTGCCCCTGCCCCACTGATTCGTATCACACCGATCCCGCCCTCACCTATGGGAGTGGCAATCGCAGCGATAGTGTCGGCAGGCATCTGAGCAGATTGTACCTTCGCACTCGGATTTGCGCGACGCACTGCCTTAGAGACTGTTTAATAAACGGCTGAAGCCGTTGCTGTGCAAACCAAGCCCGCCCACGCGGGCTAAAAAGCCGACGCAGGTCGGCTTCGTCTGCACAGGGACGGCTTGAGCCGTCGGGTCTATGCCTATTTCCTAAAACAGTCTCTTGCTGACTTGGCTTTCTGGATAGCTTTAGTGTATGATGTTTTCACCAAAATATGAGAAAACTTGACAAACTCGCTTAAATGTGGTATAATTGCACCAGCGGTAGGCGGAGATGACCGCAGACCTTGTGATGGAAGGAGGTATGGCTATGCGACGCACTCACATAGCAGTTGCGGCTCTTTGGAGCCTCATCGGTGTTTCGGTCGCTTACAGTCAAGCGTTCACCTACCAAGGCTTCCTGCGTGTCAACGGCGCACCACAAACAGGCACTTTCAACATGCGCTTTACCTTGTTCAGCGTACCCAACGGCGGAACTCCGCTTGGGAATGGTCCGATTGCCCTATCCGTACCTGTCACATCTGGGCTTTTCACAGTGAGCTTGAACTTCGGTCCACTGACCCTGTGGGGTGGCGCGCCGCGCTGGCTGCAGATAGAGGTTGCCGATCCTCCTAACTCCACGAACTATGTTCCCCTCAATCCCCGCGTTGAGATTCGTCCAACGCCGTACAGTTTCTTTGCATACAGCGCTCCCTGGTCAGGACTAATCGGCGTGCCTGCAGGGTTTGCCGACGGGATTGACAACGACACGACCTACTCGGCGGGGGCAGGGTTGCAGCTGAGTGGCACGACCTTCTCGATTGCTCCCAACGGCGTGGTGACCTCGATGATTGCTAACAACTCGGTCACGAACGACAAGATTGTGAGCGTGGACTGGAGCAAGATTACGAACGCGCCCGCGTTTCTGACGAGTGTGTCGGCACAGTCACCGTTGGCAGGCGACGGCACTGCGGCGAACCCGTTGCGTCTCATCAACGGCACGGCGAACGAGCAAATCATTAAGTGGACAGGCAGTTCATGGGCACTGCAGCCCGATGGGTTGGTTTTACCTTACTCGCGATACTATGTTTCCAACGCTCCCCAGAATTCATTCATTGTCTATCACAACAACACCTCGAACTTGCCTGACAATCGTCACAACGCAGTAGTTGGCGTCACTTACGGCAACGCCGGACGCGGTGTTGAGGGTCTACATTTTGGCGTGAATGCTACCGGCTCTATCTGTGGCGTTCTAGGTCAAAATGAGGCGAAGGAAGGCTATGGCATCTTTGGTTTGGCGAGAAACACAGCCCTTGATGCCACTGCATTAGGGGCATTTGGAGCGTCCGCAGGTGGGCGTGGCACAGGTGTGTACGCGATATACAGTGCCCCAGACGATCCGAACCTTCAAGGCGCTGCTATCAGAGTATGGGTGGTGAACGCTGCAGGACGTCCGAACGTGTACGGCATAGTCGGCAACGGTAATTTCTCGATGTCTGGCACGAAGGCGTTCCAGATTGACCATCCACTGTATCCCGAGACGCATTATCTCAATCATTTTTGCGCTGAGGGACCAGACCCCTATAACATCTATAGCGGCGTTGTGGTTCTGGACGCTAACGGAGAAGCCTGGGTCGAACTCCCAGACTACTACGAAGCCATCAACCGCGACCCACGATACCATCTAACGCCGATTGGTGCAGCAATGCCGAACTTGCACATAGCCGAGGAAGTGCAAGGGAACCGCTTCAAAATTGCTGGTGGAGTGCCTGGCAAGAAGGTCTCGTGGGAGGTCAAGGCAATCCGAAATGACCGCTGGATACAGCAGTTCGGCTATCGAACAGTCGCTGAAAAGCCCGACAATCTAAAGGGCAAATTTGTGATGCCACAACTCTATGGTCGCGATCCGGTACTCGACAGTGTGTTCTCTATTTGTCTTCCGAAAGATGTGTTAGCCGATCCTGCCAGACGCAACAGACCTGACTTTGGAATCGGCTCAGCTCTGGCGGACGCGCTGCGTGAATCGCTCCGTTGAACCCCGATGGCACACGACTGCGAAGGAGGCTTGACATGAGAAAACTGTGTAGGCTGTTCACGGTTTGGGCATTCGTCATGCTGTGTCTGCCAGCATTCGCTCAACAAGGCGGTCCGTATGACCTCAGCTGGTGGACGATTGACGGCGGTGGCATCACCTTTGCCTCAGGCGGTCGCTATCAGGTAGGCGGTACGGTGGGACAGCCTGACGCCCACGACCTGCAGCCCGCTGGTCGATACACGCAGTCGGGCGGCTTTTGGTTTCCTTGCGCGATTGCC
>JANXCK010000207.1 GCA_025060055.1 Fimbriimonadales bacterium
GGAGGGCTACGCGCCAAGCGAGCTGGAGACCGTGCCGCAGGTCACGGCGGAGGAAGCGCACCGGCTGTGGCAGTCGGGCGAGGCGGTGATTGTGGATGTGCGCGGGCTATCGGAGTACAACGAGGGGCATATCCCCAACGCGATTCACATCCACGCAGGGCGCGTACTGCAGCGGCTGCACGAAATTCCGACCGATCGCCCCGTAATTGTGCAGTGCTTAGGGGGCGACCGCTCCAGCACCGCCATCAGCGCGTTGATGGCAAAGGGCTTTCGCAACTTGTACAACCTGACGGGCGGCATCTTGGCTTGGCAGGAACACAACTTCCCCCTTGAACCACGCACCTGAACGCGACCTTCCTTCCACCTCCCCGTGGGGCGGGCAACCCCGCCCCCACGGTTTTTTTCGTTGCAGGTAGGGAGCGAGTTTCCAACCCGCTCTGCAGAAAAGGGAAGATCCAACCTTCGGCGGACTTGCTAATCGTGTTTTCAAGTGCCATGTAGCTCAAGCGGTTCCTGTGCGGAAAAAGCCCGCCTACGCGGGCTATGAGCCGACGCTGGTCGGATTCGTCTGCATACGAACGGCTTGCCCTTATCCGCTGCCCCCCTCTCCCACGCGGTGGGAGAGGGGCTGGGGGTGAGGGTCAGAAGAGGGGCTTTCAGCCTTTGACCCCCGCTGCAACCTTCGCCTCGGTTTTGGTTTCGGTCTTGGGCGCGTCGTAGCGGCGCGGGCGCGGCTTGATTAAGCTCACATCCACAGGCTCGTAGTGGATGTCGGGTCCGTCGGGCGTCCAGCGCGCCATCGTGGTCTTGAGATAGTTCTCGTCGTCGCGCTGCGGGAACTCCGGCTTGTAGTGCGCCCCACGGCTCTCGTTGCGATCGAGCGCGCACGCCGTAATGCAGATGGCTAACTCCAGCTGGTGCTGCAGCGTGCGCACGAACGGGATGACCTGATTCGTCCAGCCCGCGTGGTCGGCGATGTTGACGCGCTGGACGCGCTCGCGCAGTTCTTTGAGGCGCTCGAGGGTCTGCGCCAAGCGCGCGTTCTCGCGCACGACCGTCACATTCTCGTCCATCAGCACGCGCATTTCGTCAGCAAGGCGGTAGGGGTTCTCGCTGCCGCTGCGCTTACTGATCTCCTCGAACTGCGTCTGATGTCTGCGCTGCTCCTGCTCGAACAGATTGCTCGGCAGGTCGAACGCGGAGCCTTCCACATTCTTGAGATACTCCAGGATCGCAGGCGCAGCCACCTCGCCGCCGAACAGACAACTCAGCAACGAGTTCGCGCCGAGCCGATTCGCGCCGTGATACTGGTAGTCCACCTCGCCCACGGCGTACAAGCCCGGGATGTTGGTCATCTGGTTGCGCGGGTGAACGGGTTCCATCAAGCCGTCACCGTTCACAGCGTAATCCACCCACAATCCGCCCATCGAGTAGTGCTGTGCAGGGTAGATGCGCATGGGAACCTCGCGCGGGTCTTCGCCCACGAACTTGATGTAGACCTCCAGAATGCCCAGCAGTTTCTTCTCGATTTGCTGGCGCGGCAGGTGGGTGATGTCTAAGTAGACTTGGTTCTTGCCTTGAATGCCGCGGCGCTGGTTCACGCACACATCGAAGATTTCGCGCGTAGCGATGTCGCGCGGCACGAGGTTGCCGTAGGCGGGGTACTTCTCCTCCAAGAAGTACCAGCGGTCGCTTTCGGGGATGTCGCGCGGGTGGCGCGTGTCGTAGGGGTCTTTCGGAACCCATACGCGCCCGCCCTCGCCGCGCACCGCCTCCGAAATCAGGCGGCACTTGTCCTCGCCCGGAATGGCAGTGGGGTGAATCTGGATGAACTCGCCGTTGGCGTAGTATGCACCTTGCTGGTAGCAGATGCTTGCCGCCGACCCTGTGCAGATAATCGAGTTCGTGGTGTTCTTGAAAATCATGCCGGGACCGCCCGTGGCAATCACGACGGCTTCCTCGCGGAAAGCGCGGATTTCCATCGAGCGCAAATCCTGCGCCACGAGACCACGACACACGCCGTCCTCATCCAGAATCAGCCCCAGAAACTCCCAGCCTTCGTATTTGGTCACGCGCCCTTCCACTTCCCAGCGGCGCACCTGCTCGTCGAGGGCGTACAGCAATTGCTGCCCTGTGGTGGAGCCAGAGAACGCGGTGCGGTGGTGGCGCGTGCCGCCGAAGCGACGGAAGTCGATTAGCCCTTCAGGCGTGCGGTTGAACGGCACGCCCATGCGATCTAACAGATAGATAATCGCGGGCGCGCGCTCGCACATGCGCAGCACAGGGGGCTGATTTGCCAAAAAGTCGCCCCCGTAGATGGTGTCGTCGAAGTGGATCCACGGCGAGTCGCCCTCGCCTTTGGTGTTCACTGCGCCGTTGATCCCGCCCTGCGCGCACACCGAGTGCGACCGCTTCACGGGCACAAGCGAAAACAAATCCACATGCACGCCCGCTTCCGCGAGCTTCATCACGGTCATCAGACCGCCCAATCCGCCTCCGACGACGGCAACTTGCTTCTTTGCCATACCAATTGCCTCCTTAGTGCGTGGGGATGGGGTTCGGCGGCGCCTCGTGCATGAAGAAGCCTGCCAGCGCCGTAATCCCTACTGCGGTCAGTAAAACAAAGCCAATCATGCAGAACTTGTATAGCTGGCGCTGGGCGCGATCGCTGATCGTGATACCCCAGCGAATCGCGAAATTCCAGATGCCGTTGAACAGGTGATACGAACTCGCCGTCACGCCAATCACATACAGCGCGACCACCCACGGCTCCGAGAAGTGCGCCTGCATCCCGCTGTACGAGATGTCTTTGCCGTACAGCTTGTGGCTAATCGTGGTGGAGTAGACATGGAACAGCAGGAAGAAGAAAATCACCACGCCCGTGATGCGCTGCATCGTGTAGGCGAAGTTCTCGCGGAACCGATACCTGAAGATGTTCGCCTTGCCGTGATAGGTAATCACGAAACCGTACAGCGAGTGAAACAGCAAGGGCAGAATCACCAGGAACAGCTCCATCGCCCACAGCACCGGTTTCGGAAGGATGACATTGAAGAAATAGACCACCGCGTTGAAGTACTTGGGGTCTATCGCTGCCATCGAGTTCAGAAACAGGTGCTGTATGAGATAGTAGCCGACGGGGAAGATTCCCGTGAGGGAGTGCAGCTTGTGCAGGAAGTAGTTATCTCCCTTGAGTCTCTCTCGCCAGCCAAGTCGGGGTGCGGTTTGAACGCTCATAGGTTATGCGCCTCCGAGCAGATTATACCTGATGGGAGCGAGGTCGCTGAGGTAATCACACATCAGGCGTATACTCCAGCTCGATTTCGCCGATGCGCACGGTATCGCCCTCTTGAGCGCCCAGTTCCTGCAGGCGACGGAAGATGCCAAGCCCTTTGAGTCGTTTCTGCATGCGCAGCACCGCCTCGTGATTGCCAAAGTCGGTGCGCTGTACGATTTCCAGAGGCAGCGTGCCTTCCACGATGAACACATCGCCCGCCTTGTAGACGCGGGTGGGCTGGTGTGTTGGCGCAGCGGGCGTGAGCGTCGGCTCCAGAAACGGTTCAGGGGGCGGTAGTTCCGCAACGCGCTGTGCTAAGCGGGCGACTAACGGCTCCAGCCCCTCGCCTGTGTAGGCGGAGATAAGAAACACCTCGTAGCCCTGCGCCTGCAAGGCAGCGCGAACTGGCTCTACGCTTGCACGCGCTTCGGGAGCAAGCGTGTCGATTTTGTTGAGCGCGACCAGCGCGGGTTTGTGGAGCAGCTGCGGGTTGTAAAGCTCCAGCTCGCGCCGCAGCGTCTCGAACGCCTCAAGGGGCGGCTCGATCGCAAACGGCGACACATCCAGCAGATAGAGCAGTAGGCGTGCCCGCTCCACATGACGCAGGAACTGATGCCCCAGTCCGACACCTGCGTGCGCGCCCTCAATCAGCCCCGGAATATCGGCGACTACGAAGCTCTGCTCTTGATACTTCACCACGCCGAGATTGGGCACGAGCGTGGTGAACGGGTACTCGGCGATTTTGGGTTTCGCAGCGGAGATTCGGCTAATCAGCGTGCTTTTGCCCGCGTTGGGCATGCCGACGATGCCCACATCGGCGAGCAGCTTGAGTTCGAGGCGCAGAGTGCGTTTTTCGCCAGGCAGACCTTTCTCGGCGAAGCGAGGTGCTTGGCGCGTTGGGGTGGCGAAATGGGCGTTGCCGCGCCCACCCTTGCCCCCATGCGCGGCAATCAACTTCTGACCTGGCTGCGCCATATCCGCCAGCAGCACACCCGTTTCGGCGTCATAGACCAGCGTGCCCAGCGGGACGCGCAGCGTGATTGATTTGCCGTTGCGCCCCTTGCGGTGGCTGCCGCTGCCGTGCCCGCCTCGCTCGGCTTTGTACCGACGCTGATAGTGATAGTCGAGCAAGGTGTTGAGCTTGGGGTCGGCAATTAGAATCACGCTTCCGCCGTCGCCGCCGTCGCCACCATCGGGACCGCCTCGCGGCACATGTTTCTCACGCCGAAATGAGACGCAACCGTCCCCCCCGCGCCCTGCCTCCACCTCAATCACTGCCTCATCGATGAACACACCCGATTATACCAAACGGGGCAAACGCAGGAAACTTTGCTTGGAGAGGCGCGTCTAAGCAGGTGTGTGCAGGCAGCAGGGTTGTAAAATTTCTGTGGGGATGTGGAATACTCCTTGTGCGGGCGGCGAAATCTCATGGAACGAGGTGATATGACGATGAGCCAACGGAACTGGCAGAACCGCAGCGGCAACAAGCCGGTACGCTTGACCAAGCGCGAGATCGAGGTGCTGAGCCTCATCGCGCAGGGACGCTCCTCCCAAGAAGTAGCCGACGCGCTCTTTGTGAGCAAGCGCACGGTGGACTTCCATCTGGCGAACATCTACGAGAAGCTGAATGTGAACAACCGTGTGAAGGCATTTCGGCGCGCGGCGCAGATGGGGCTAATCCCTGTGGAAGCCTTCTTCGGCGAGGTGGCAGACTGAGGAGGGGGATACCCTGTACAATGCGCGGGGCAGGCACAGTGCCTGTCCCGCGTTGCTTTATGCACGCCCACCTCAGCACCTCTGCGCACCTCCCCCGAACATCGCCCTCCGCAGGAACTAAGAAGCGCAATGAAAAGCGACAGATAGGGGAAATTATTTTTCTCGTACACTCAGAGATTGTTTAAGAAACGGCGCACACCCAACGGCTGAAGCCGTTCCTGTGCAGACGAAGCCGACCTCCGTCGGCTGTTCAGCCCGCGCAGGCAGGCTTGGTTTGCACAGCAACGGCTTTAGCCGTTCATTTCTTAAGCAGTCTCTCAAAGACTGTTTAATACCTATCGGAGTTCAACGGGCTGGAAGCCCGTGCCACGCTTGCAACGGTATGACGGCATCCTGCCGTCGCCGACGGCAGGAAAATCGTCGCCCCAAGCAGGTGCGACGGCATTCGTGCCGTCAGTACGCAATGACGGGGACGCCATCGTACCACGCAGTCGTTGATGCGACACAGCAGGACTTCTTGAACTCTTGGGCAGGATTCGAAAGCCCTGAGGGTAAACTACGCACAGCACCGTGGCTTGGGCGTTTTCGTCTAAGCGCATGCATAGGCGGCGATGTCTGTCTCGTGGTGCATAGGGGACGGGAAGACAACGCCACGCGAAGGGGGATAAGATGGCATACAGTTACGAGTACGACGCCCGCCCAGTGGGTGAGGGCGAGCGCATTGAGGTGCTGGACGCGCTGCGCGGAATCGCGCTGCTGGGAATCTTGATGGTGAACATGGCGGCGTTCAAGGGGCTAAGCACGCTGGAGCAGTTTCCGCGTGTGGAAAGCCTTGCGCAACCTGTGAACCAATACGCTTACTGGTTCATTCAAGCCTTCTTTCAGACCAAGTTCTACCCGATCTTTGCGTTCCTATTCGGGCTGGGGTTCGCGTTGCAAATCGGACGGCTGCGGGCACGCGGCACCCCAGCCACTAAGATTATGCTACGACGCCTGCTGGTGCTGCTACTGATAGGCGCACTGCATGGGCTGTTCCTCTGGACGGGCGATGTGCTTCTGCTGTATGCGCTGTGCGGGATGCTGTTGCTGTTACTTGACCGTCTGAGCGCATCAGTTGTGCTGTATCTGGTGCTGGGGCTGTGGGGCGCGCACGCATTTTGCTGTCTAGGCTTTGCAGGGATGAGCTTCTGGTGGGCAAGTCAGGGCGCTGACGGCGGATTTGACCCCTTCACAGTGTATGTAGAACAGGGACGACAGGCATATGCGCAATCCAGCTACTGGGTCGCTCAGCAGTTCCGTTTCAGAGAGTGGGCGTTGATGTTTATCAACGCGGTCTTTTTTGTGCCAAACGCGCTGATGATGTTCCTCGTCGGGCTGTATTTCGGCAAGCGAGGCATTTTCGAGCGACTGAGTGAGCATCGTGGGTTGCTCGCGCTGCTGGCAATCGTTGGACTGCCGTTGGGGATGGCGCTGAACATTTGGTATGCGACAGGGCTAAGCAATTCCCTCCGCGCGGGCGATGAGCTACTCGCGTATGCGTGGTACACGCTCAGCATTGTTTTCGGTCCTATTCTGGCGATAGGGTACATCGGGGCGTTTGGATGGCTGTGGGCGACAGTGGGGGCACTTCGGAGCGTGCTTGCGCCAGTCGCCGCCGCAGGGCGCATGGCGCTCACAAACTACCTTACGCAATCGGTAGTCTGCACGCTGCTGTTCTACGGCTACGGACTGGGATTGCATGACAGGGTGAGCATCGTGCAGGGCGTTGTGCTGACCGTGCTGATTTGGGGAGTGCAAGTGGTGCTAAGCACGCTTTGGCTCAGGCAGTTCCAGTACGGTCCGATGGAGTGGCTTTGGCGCAGCTTGACCTACGGTAGGCGGATGGCGTTGCGCCGCGCCCGCGAGACAGTGAGCTGAACGCGCTCCATCAGGTACACTTGCAGGCATGCTTCAGGCGTGGCTCAGCGCGCCGCGGGCACTTACCCTCCGCGAGGCAGCAATCCCCCAGCCCGCAGCTGG
>JANXCK010000001.1 GCA_025060055.1 Fimbriimonadales bacterium
GGTGTCGATGGACTTTCGGGGCGACGAGCGCAGCGCGATTGTCGATCTGCCTTCGACCTTGGTGATGGGCGAGCGCTTAGCGAAAGTGATGGCGTGGTACGATAACGAGTGGGGCTACTCGTGTCGCGTCGCCGACCTCGCGAAATACCTCGCCAGCAAGGGTTATTAGGCAACCGCTGGCTGCGCTATGCGCCGTGGGCGATTCTCGCGGCGCATGTTCTTTTGGCGAGCGCGTACAACCTTGCGACGCCGTTCGGCAACAACGGCTACGCCAACACGCCTGACGAAGGCGCGCACTTCCAGTATGTGGTGTTCGTGGCGCGGGAGTGGCGGCTGCCCGTCTTCGAGGGCTACGCGGGCGTAGGCTACGAGGCGCACCAGCCGCCGCTGTATTACTTCTTAGCAGCGGTATTTTACCATCTGTTCGGCAGCGTGGGCAAGGGCGTGCGGTGGCTCTCCACGGCGTGCAGTGCGGGCGTAGTGTGGTTGGTATGGCTGAGCCTGCGCCGAATCGCGCCTGAACGCCCGCTGCTGGCGCTTAGCGGCACGGGCTTTGCCGCGTTTTTGCCGATGCACATCGCCATTGGGAGTGCAGTCGGCAACGACGCACTCACTAATTTCCTGTTTGCTGCTGTGCTGTATCGATTGCTCAGAGATCTCACTGCCCCATCTCCCGATAGTAGCTTTAGGGAAGGGACGATTCTGGGCATCCTGCTCGGTCTTGCGCTCATCACCAAAGCCACTGCGGTGCTGCTTGTGCCTATCGTGGCGCTGGGGGCTGTTTGGGGCGCTCGCTTGCAAGGGCTTAGCTGGACGCTTGGCGGACTGAAAGCCGCCGTGGCGTTGGGAATCGCACTGCTGATGGGCAGTTGGTGGTTCATCCGCAACGCAATCCTCTACGACGACCCGCTGCTACAGCGAACCTTTGTGGATGTGTTTGCGGGCACGGCGAAAGCGCAGGATTTTCTGGAGCGCGGCGCCACTTGGGGGCAGTATCTGCAGTTAGTGGCTGATTGGACTTTCCGCAGTTTCTGGTTCGCTTACGGCACGCCGCGCACGGCAAGCACGGGGCTACCTAACTTCCTACCCGATAGCGTGTATTGGGGGCTTGCAATGTGGACACTAATGACACTGTTCGGCTTCCTGCTGCGCCTGCGCGAGCCGACGCCGACGGGCGTGCGTGTGTGGCTTATTCTGAGCGCAGCGACCGTCGCGTTGGTGCTGGTGAGCTTCCTACTGTTCATTCGCATCTTCTTCCAAGCGCAGGGGCGGTACTTCTATCCCGCGTTGCTGCCAATCAGTGTGTTCCTTGCGCTGGGCTGGGAGCGACTGCTGCCCCCAAAGTGGCACACTGCGGCGCAGGCAGGCTGGATTGGAGTGATGTTGCTGCTCGCAATAGGATGCTGGCGGTATTTGGGCTAATACCAATCGGGGTTTGAAATGCTTCATTTGCCCTCACCCCCTTGCCCCCTCTCCCAGAGGGCGAGGGGGGTCAGGGGGCGAGGGTCAGAAAACGGGACGATTTAATCGTTGAGGCACTCAAGTGCCTCCAAGATGAAATCGTCTCCAGACGCGCAAGGTGAGCTAGGTACGACGGCGTCCTCGCCAACGATCGCGCCACTGGGAACCCCGATGGGTATCACATCACACCAGAACTCACGAGGCGGATGTGGACAGCGTCCTGCCGTCGTCCGCAACGGCAAGGACGCCACCGTCTGCAGGCTGAAACTCAGCGCTTGCCTGCCTGCTGCTCCAGCCAGTGAACGCCGTCGCGGATCATCCCGTACACATTGCCATGCCAGCCGTGCCCGCCCTCGTAAGTCTGCAGTTTGACGCGCGCACCACGCCCACCCAAATCAAATTCCGCTTGCTGCGCCATCCGTATCGGAATGAAGTCTTCGGGTGAGTGCAGAATGTAGAACGCCCGTCCACGGGCGTTCGCGCGGCTAGGTAGCTGGCTCGGCTTGTAGACCGACATCGCCACGAACACCCCGCGCAGAGCCGTCTCTGGCTGCAACGCCGCTGAATACACAGGTGGTCCGCCTGACGACCAGCCCAGCGCAAACACATAGCGCGAGTCAATTGCGTATCGCTTCTTGACATCGGCAATCACCGCCTCGATGAACTCTTCGGTGGTAAACTTCGCGCCTTCCCAACGCAGCTTCTGTGTGGGCCAAACGACCTTCTCGAACTGGTCTTCCGACCACTTTGGGGCAACCAGCTGCGCCACAAGGTAGTCGCTGTTGAGCGCGTACTTGTAAATCCGCTTGCAAAACGGAAGGAACTCAGCACTACCGTCGCCACCTGGTAGAATCAGCAGCAGCCGGTAGCCCTCTTTGGGGGGCTTGGCATCGTTGTAAGCGCCGATCAGGAAATATATTTTATGGCGGTCATCGCCCGCATACAAGGTCTGCGCAGGCACATCGGCGACATCTTCCTGCGCCCAAGCGTATACGATTAGCCCGAACACCCAGAGTAGCCCAAGTCGTCGCATGATAGCCTCCTGTTTGTCTACCGTTGTAGACAAACAGATTATACCCGCAGACGGTTGGGAAAGTCAAGGGGGTTAGAGGACTGCTATAGACGGCTCAAGCCGTGCCTGTGCAAACTAATACCAATCGGGATTTCAAATAACGCATCGTCCTGTACGGCTAAAGCCGTTGCTATGCAGACGAAGCCGACCTGCGTCGGCTACAGCCCGCGTAGGCGGGCTTAGTTTGCACAGGAACAGCTTCAGCCGTACCGGAGTACTGCGCTATTTGAAACCCCGACTGGTATAAGCCCGCTTGCGCAGGCTACGAGCCGACGCTGCACAGGGAGACTCCCCCAACAGTCTCATTTAGTTCACTGTCCCCTCCTGAAACATGGTAAACTAAAAGCCCGTCTAAGTAAGGTGAAGGAGGGACGGGGACGCTGTGAGGGGGAACTTTTGTCGCCGTCGATGCGTATACCCCTGTGATGGAGACGGCGATGACCCACACGGCAGTCGCTTCTCATATGGACGATCGCCTACAACGCGAGTTCGACGAGCTGGTGCATCGGTATTACCAGCAAGCCTACAATATTGCTTACCGCCTGACGGGGAATGTCGCCGACGCCGAAGACCTGGTTCAGGAAGCGTTTCTGCGCGCCTACCGCTTCTTCGACCGCTACGACCGCAGCATGCCCTTCATGAACTGGTTCAACCGCATCCTGACGAACCTTTACATCGACGAATATCGGCGTCGGGGGCGTTTGCGCACCGTCTCCATCGATGAAGCCTTCAGCACAGAAGATGGGGAAGAGGGTACTCCTCTCGACCTACCAGACCTGACTCCCAACCCGCTGGAAGTGGCACTAAGCAAGGAGTACATTGAGGCAATTCACGAGGGATTGCAGCAGTTGTCCCCTGAGTTCCGCGTCGCCGTAGTCTTAGCCGATATGGAGGGGCACTCCTACGAGGAGATTGCCGAAATCATGAACACCTCCATCGGCACGGTACGCTCGCGCATCCATCGTGGACGCAAGCAGTTGCGTGACCAAATCAAAAAACGCCATCCGAATCTTTTTGAGCGAGGTGACCTGAAATGAATTGTCGGTATGTGCAGTCTC
>JANXCK010000196.1 GCA_025060055.1 Fimbriimonadales bacterium
CCGCACGAAGACATCCCGATCAAAGTTCGTGGGAATCACGAAGTGGCGGTACTCGTCATCGCCTGTGGGACCGACTTCGTACTCTACGGGCATTTCAAGCACGATGTCTGGCTCGCCCAGTTTCCAGCCGTTCGAAAACTGCTTAGGCGGTGGCAGGTCTTTCGGGTCGCCCATCGGCGCGCCCGACTCCACCCACTTCAAAATCATCCCGATTTGTTCGTCGGTGAGGCGGCGCTCGCCTTGAAACTCGCCGTAGCCATGCACGGGCTTCCAGGGGGGCATCTGCCGCGCCTCGACCACCTTCGCGATTTCCTTGCGCCAAGTGTAGGCGTCCCGATAGGTCATCAGCGAAAAGGGCGCAACCTCCCCCGGACGGTGGCACGGCTGGCAATACGCTTGCATAATCGGCGCGATATGTTTGGCGTAGGTGATGGGGGCTTCTGAGGCGACTTCCTCGCGGAAGCGAATTGTGCAGCCGAAGGTCTCCGCAGCTGCGACCTTCACAGGCTTGCCCGCCAGCACGGCATTCAAGGCATCTTTGAGGTAATGCACGCGCACGCGGTTCTCGTAGCGGTTGTCATCGATGGCGCCGCGATAGCGCAGGAGCATCTTCTTGTCAATCAGAACGGCTTGCGGGGTCATCGTCGCGCCGACAGCACGGGCAAGAACGCCCTCAGAGTCGTGAATCACAGGCGGCTTCAGCCCGTACTCGCGCCGATGTGCCAGCACCGATTCGCGGGTATCATCATAGTTCGGATAAACCAGAAACAGCTGCACACCTTTCTTGCGGTAAGCCTCATAAAGCTGATTGATGCGCACGGTGTAGCGCTGTGCTGCAGGGCATTTCGTTGCGGTGAAGAGGAACACCACTGGTCCTTGCCGAACGAGCTGGCTCAAGATGTAGACACGCCCCTGCAGGTCGCTGAACTCCAAGTCCGACACGCGGCGATTGACCGCGCCTGACTTGGGCGCTTCGGTCAGCACGCGATGTTTGAGGGAAACCTTGGCGTCCACGATTCGGTTGTCCGAGACCAGCGCGGCATTCCAGCTCAGCGCGCCCAGTCCGCTCAGCAGCCCCAGCATCCATACCGCTCTCATTTTAGGGTCTCCTTCCACCAGCCCGCTGACTGGTCGTTCGAAGTATACCACCATATTGACGATTCCAAGCCTTTGCTGTTCGGCAATCTCCCCCGAATCGGAACAATCCGCTGTTCACTCGCGTCTAACTGTGTATCCCGAAAAATGCGGGATTTGCTGGGATGTGCTTGACAAACCCGCTCTTGGGGTATAATTGACGCACTCCCAGAAAGGGCAGCCTCGCATTGCGGGACTGCCTTTTTCAGCTACTGGGAACAACGACACTATAGGAGGTATGAGCAGAACCATGAATCGCAAGGGCTTTACGCTGATTGAGTTGCTGGTTGTCATCGCGATTATCGCGATTCTGGCGGCAATTCTCTTCCCCGTGTTTGCGCAGGCGCGCGAGAGCGCACGCCAGACGCAATGCACGAACAACCAGAAGCAAATCGCTTTGGCGGTGCTGCAGTATGTGAATGATTTCGATGAGACCTTCCCCTTGAGCGCCTACATCGGGCGCGATGCGCAGGGCAACCCGCGCTTCGTTGCTGTTTACGACATCATAGCGCCCTACATCAAGAATGTCGACGTCTTCGTCTGCCCCAGCTATCGCCCTGGTATTGACTGGCCGCAGCGTGTGGCAAACGTGGGAGGACTGCCTCCTGCGCTGGCGACCTTCCGCTATGTGGGCTACATCCCCAATCTCGGTCTGTTCGGCGAGAACTTCTGCCCCAGCGTTCGAAAGCGCACACCTAACACCCGGATGGCGCAGGTAGAGGCGCCCGTGAACACAATCATGTTGTTCGACGGCTTCCTGAAGGATCGCCAACCGTTGGAGTTTTACAACTTCTTGGCGATGGCACGCCACAAGGAGGGCGTGGTGATTAACTTTGTGGACGGGCACGCACGCTGGTATCGCTGGAACGGCATCAAGAACATCGCCCCGCGCGAACAGTTCCCCACTCCTGCCACCGCTTACAACGGGCAGCCAACGCGCGTGGGGGCAAACGGATTCTACTACAACTGGCGCGAGCGAGCGAATGAAGGGCTACTCGTGAGCGATGCCCAATTGCAGAATGTGCCCAGCTCGCCCAGCGGTCCCGACGGTCCGTACAACGATCTGCACGGCGTGCCAGGCACCGGTATCACCGACTCGGAAGACCTCACCGACTGCAACTGATTCGCGGAAGACCGTTTCGAGAGCCTCAACAAGCCGAGCGAAGTCGCTCGGCTTGTTCTTATTCGCTGGCAAACTCGTCGGAACCTGCCGACAATACTGAGCGTTAATATCTCATAGGATTGGGGGCAACGATGACGCAGGCAGAACGCGCGGAACTGGAACGCTGGATCGAGATGATTTACGAAAAGGCACTGGAGCTGGGCTTAGACCCGTTCCCTGTGCATTTCGAGGTCGTGCCCGCGCATGTAATCTACGAGCTGGGTGCATACGCCTTGCCCGCACGCTTCTCGCACTGGACTTTCGGACGCGACTACCACGTGCAGAAAACGATGTACGAGTACGGCGTAAGCCGTATCTACGAACTGGTGTTCAACAGCGACCCCGCACAAGCGTTCCTGCTCGATGTGAACGACATGCTCGCGCACAAGCTGGTCATCGCCCATGTGTACGGGCATTCCGACTTTTTCAAGAACAACATCTACTTCGAACATACCGACCGCAAGATGATTGAGCGCGCCCGCCTGCACGCCGAACGCATCCGTCACTACGAAATGGTTCACGGTCCGCTCGTGGTAGAGCAGTTTCTCGATGCCGTGTTGTCTATCGAGGAGCATATCGACCCTGTGCTGCCCACTTACGGCGCGCTCCCGCGCAAGCAAGAGGAGAAGGAACCCGCGCCCGCTGGCGATACTTTCGAGGACATCTTCTACATGGTGGAGCCGAAGCCAAAGCCCGAACCCAAAAAACGCAAAATCCCCGAAGAGCCGCAGAAAGACCTACTGCTTTTCATCCGCGACCACTCGCGCGTGCTGGAAGAGTGGCAGCGCGACATTATCAGCATGATCCGCGAAGAGATGATTTACTTTTTACCCCAGATTAAGACAAAAATCATGAATGAAGGTTGGGCGACGCTCTTCCACGAACGCATTCTCGAAGACCTGCCTCTCACTCCAGACGAGCATGTGCAGTTTCGCAGGATGCATTCGGCGGTGATTCAACCCGGCTCACGCCTAAGCCTAAACCCCTATTATGTGGGCTACAAGGTGCTGCGCGACATTGAACGCCGCTGGAACGGCGAAATCGACCCCGACGAGGAAGAGACCGACTGGATGGGCTTCCGCATCGAACGCCCCGTCGGACAAGGTATGCAGAAACTGTTTGAAGTGCGCACGCTGGAGTGCGACCAGACCTTCCTGCACAAGTATCTCACTGAAAAGCTGGTGCGCGAGTTAGATCTGTACACCTATCGCGTGGAGGAGCATAACGGCGAGCTGGTATGGGTGGTCGACGAGACCGACTGGCGCACGGTGCGCAACACCCTCGTCGATAGTATGACCAACTTCGGCGTGCCCGTGCTGACCGTTGAGGACGGCGATTGGGAGCATCGGGGCGAACTGTACCTCAAGCACCACTACGACGGCAAGCCGCTCGATATGCAGCGCACCACCCGCTGCATGCGCTATCTTGTCAAGCTCTGGGGACGCCCTGTGCATATCGAGACCGTCATAGACGACGAGCAAGCGCTCATCACCTGCGACGGCAACACCGTGACGCAGCGCGCTCTTTAGGAAGCTCATACCAATCGGCGTTTCAAGCAACCCAATTCGTTAGCGAGACGCTGACGCGACACACGCGCTCCACGTAGCGTCGGCGATTGGCATTACTACAAAATTAGCATTGCATCGCCGAAGCTAAGAAATCGGTACTGCTCGCGCACGGCTTCGTTGTACGCCCGTAAGATAAACTCGCGCCCTGCGAACGCGCTCACCAGCACCAGCATCGTCGTGCGCGGCATATGGAAGTTTGTGATAATAGCGTCCACCACCTTGAACTCGTAGCCAGGCGTGATGTACAGGTGCGTCTCGGCAGAGCCAGGCTGCACCCTGCGCTTGCCGATTGCTGCGCTCTCCAGCGTGCGAATGGTCGTTGTGCCCACGGCAACAATACGCCCGCGCGCCGCGTTGACGGCTTGCGCAGCCTCAGGACTGACAGTGTACCACTCACCGTGCATCTTGTGCTGCTCTACTTGCGCCGTCTGCAGTGGGCGGAAGGTGTCGAGGCTCACATGCAAGGTGATGTACACCACCTGCACGCCCTGTGCCTGCAATCGCTGGAGCAGTTCGGGCGTGAAGTGGAGTCCCGCTGTAGGCGCGGCAGCGGAGCCTGCCCGTCGTGCGTACACCGTCTGATAGCGCTCTGGGTCGGTCAACTGCTTGTGAATGTACGGGGGCAGTGGCACTTGCCCGATGCGCGGCAGCACTTGTTCAGGTGGCTCCTCGCTGAGCAAACGCACCACGCGCAAACCACCTTCCAGTCTGCCCTCGATGTGAACCTCCATCAGGTCGTCGATCAGCACGCGGCTGCCTTCGGGCAGGCGTCTGCCAGGCTTGACCAGCGCATGCCAGCGTCCATCGGCGACGGGATGGAGCAGAAGTACCTCTGCCTGTCCGCCCGTCGGCTTGCGCCCTCGCAGTCGCCACGCTGAGACGCGCGTATCGTTCAGCACCAGCACATCGCCCGCGCGGAGGTACTCTGGCAACTCGTAGAATCGCCGATGCTCAATCGTCTGCGTCGCACGATGCAGCACCATCAGGCGCGAATGGTCGCGCGGTTCTGTCGGTTCCTGCGCAATCAGCGACGCTGGCAACTCGTAATCGAACAGGCTCGCATCCATCGTCTAACGCCCTCGCGTGCTGAGCCACGCCCAAAAGGTCAGAAGCAAGGTCAAAATAATGCTAATCAGGATGCTTGTGCCCAGTGGGAAGTAGAACTGGAAGCCGTCGCGCTGGATGGCGATGTCGCCCGGCATGCGCCAGCCGCGCACGCCCAATCGCTCCAGCCCAATCAGCAGCAGCCCGACCAAGACCAGCACTGTCCCCAGCCCCACTAACACCTTGCCAACAGCGCTCATCACGATGAATTGTACCCTTCGGCAGCGGGAAGCGCGGTTCGATCGGTTTCTGATAAGTGCCTCAACGATTAAATTGTCCCGTTTCACCACCCTCACCCCCCTTGACCCCTTCTCCCAGAGGGCGCGGGGGAACTCGGCTCCCCTCTCCTCGTGGGAGAGGGGCTGGGGGTGAGGGTCAAAAAGCGAGCTTTCAACTTGTGAGGCACTTACCAATCGGCGTTTCAAGTGGCGCCATCGTCGGCGAGGACGCCGACGCAACGCTGGGTGTGTTTGTAGCGTCGGCGTCTCGCCGACGGCATCATGGCGTTTGGTACGCCGATGGGGTTTTCAAATGTTATACGGCTAAAACCGTCCCTGTGCAGACGAAGCCGACCTCGGTTGGCTGAACAGCCCGCGTAGGCGGGCTTGGTTTGCACAGGAGCAGCTGCAGCCGTCCATTTCTTAGGTCTGAGACCGTGCCTCTTGGGCTATAATTAAGAAACCCTCGTGCCTGCTGTATCGTCTATACAACAGGGCGCGTTGTGGGGAGAACAGCGATGCGAACCCTTTGGAGCGCGATTGTCTCAGCACTTTTGAGTTTTGGCTGCGCAGGGCACGCCTGGACGCAGGAGTCGGCTTCCAACTCCGACCAGCCCAAGCTCTCGCCACGCGATCAGCAAGAGGTGGAGTTCGGCAAGAAAGTGGTTGCCGAGATCGAAAAACACCACAAATTCATCACCGATCCTGAGCTGGTAGAGCGTGTGAATCGGATTGGGCAGACACTGGCGTCTATTGCGCGCAGTACGCCCACCGAAGCCCGCTACGGCGAGTCGGGACCCGCCCCCTTCGAGTACACCTTCCGAATCATCGACGAGAAAGATGTGAATGCGTTCTCGGTGCCTGGCGGATTTATCTTCGTGAACAAGGGACTGCTCGACTTTGTGTCCAGCGACGACGAGCTGGCAGCAGTGCTGGCGCACGAGATTGCGCACGCCTCGCATCGGCATGTGATGAAGCTCATTCGCGACGACGCCAAAGTGCAGCAGAGTGTGCTGCTGCCCGCGCTGCTCATAGGCGTGTTCGGGCGCTTGCCTTCACAAGACTTTACTGGGCTGATGGCAGGCGCACAACTGTACCGAATTGCGCGTGTGAACAGCTTCAGTCAGGAGGCGGAAACCGACTCCGACCTGACGGCGTTGGAGTATCTGCGTCGCTCGCCGTACAATCCTGTAGGACTGCTGGTGTTTATGGAGCGACTGGCAGCGGAAGAGCGCAAACGCCCCCAAATAGACTGG
>JANXCK010000022.1 GCA_025060055.1 Fimbriimonadales bacterium
CGGTACGGCGTCTGAAAGGCGATTGGTATTACAACCCACCCCAATTCGGGTACATCGGCTGCGCCAGCGGCATTAAATTAGGCGGAGGACAACAATGAGACGAGCCAACTGGCTACTTGGAGTATTCGCGATTACCGCAACGCTGGCAAGCTTTAGCCCCAGTGTGGCGCAGACGATTCCGTGCTGTACCTACTCCGTGACACATCACTTCCGAGTGTGTTTACCGCAAGGTTGCCGACCGCAGGTCATCTGGAACTGGCAGACGCTGGCAGCAGCGTGGCAAGTAGGGTTTCCGCCCATCATCAACCAGAACAACGGCACCCAGGTCTATCCAGTTCCAAGCAGCGACACAAAGTGCGTGAACGCCGTGTACGGTCAAGAGTGTGCCTTCGCGACTGCGTGCGCGCGTTTCAGCGTGAACCCAATTCCGGGTACAACCTGTGTTCAGGGGCAACATAATGTCTTCGGTCGCGCCTGCGTGCGCTGTCGGAGGCACGGCGCGAGGGCTGCGTCCAGTTCCCAAATACGGATTGTTTGCCGATTTACTTCCCCCTTCTCTGTCATCTGGGCGCCTGTGTTTTCCGACCAGATTGGCGGCGGCTGTGGCGTGGAGATGCGCGACCCTGTGTATGTGCGCCTGCGCAATCCTGCAACGGGTGAAACGCGCAACGAGCTGCTGTTTGATTTGCAAGCCTCTGGCATCAACTGGGAAGGCACTGACACAAACGGCGACGGCTTCCCTGACAGTGCGCGCCTCAGGGGGTCAGGACCTATACGCGGAAGCATCACGCTGCTGAAGCGCACAGCGGGTCCGCAGGGCGGCGGGGGTGAGTCGCGCTTGATACTCCGCTATGAGAACGGCATCGTCACCCAATCGGTAGCGACAGGCGAGTTCAGCGGACTGCGTCTGCCGAATGTGGGCGACCCGATGCCTGGTCCTGGCAGCGAAGGAATTCCAGTGCCTGCGGCGTTAGAATTGCGCGTTAATCTGTCTCAGGGCTGGGAAGCGGAAGAGCTGGAGATGGGCGGCGACGGCAATGCGGGCGAGCCACTGCCAAACCCAGGCGATGTGAACGGCGACGGCTGCGTGAACGATGCTGACCTGCTCATCGTGCTGCTCAACTTCGGTGGACCCGGTCGAGGCGATGTGAACGGCGACGGTGTCGTGAACGATGCTGACCTGCTCATCGTGCTGCTCAACTTCGGCAGCGGATGCTAAACCTTTCCCTCCTTCTCTCGCACCCGTCTCCCCCTGCGCGCCCCCGCAGGGGGAGGTTCTGTGCTATACTATACGACGGAGAACCACGATGCGCTGGAAAGGATGGCTCGGAATTTTGGGAATGTTGATTCTCTGGTCACATTGCTGGACGCAAAGCAATGTGCTGATCACAATCAATTACATTAACCCGTTGATTAACGAGTACCAGATGACGGTTCAGAATAACAACACGAGCTGGTCTGTGGATCAGGTACATGTGTTGTATACGACGCCTGACGTATTGCAAGCGACTTCCACACCGCCTGGCTGGGCGAACTCGCCCGATGTGCCGTGGGACGCTATCCCGTATAATCTGCGCTTTGAGGCGAGTAGCCCTGCAAACCGCATCGCGCCTGGGCAATCGCAGGTCTTCAAATTCAGAACGATTACGCCAACGCCCTCAGAGGACTTCTACATCCAGTTCCGCGTGGTCAACGCGGCAAACCAGACCAAGGAGTACGCTTTCCGCGTGAAGGTTCTGCAAGCGATCGATGTGCCTAAAGATGCTCCTACCTCGTCGCTCACGGAGACGCCTGCGGGCAATGTGGCTGGCTTCGGTCCGGGTGACCCGATACTGTACCTGAACTATGGCTTTTTCACACCGACGACGCAGTTTCTGATTCAGACGCGCGACGCGAACAGCCAGCTGCGTGATAGCGTGTTCTACCCTGAGATTCCAGAGCCGCCCCACTTGAGACGCTACTTTGAAGGCGATGTGATCCGCGAGGTGAACGCGGCGGGGGCACAGCAAAACGACCTGTGGACGATTGAGGTTGTGGCAACGCAGTGGTGCAGTGGCGCGATGGGCTGGAACGAACTGTATTGGGTGTATGGACAGGAACGATTCGACCGCCCGACTGTGCAGTGGCGGTTCACGCCCTCGATTCGCCAAGCGGACGGCAGCCGTCGTGTGCGCCTTACGCTCCGCAACGCAGGGCGCACGCCGATTGTCGGGCAGTTCTGGATGTTCACGCAGGGTTCCAGAGCGCTGACAGGCGACGCTTTGCGCCGCTGGCGGCAGCAGTTCCAGCCCGATGTGCTGCGTCGAATCGATTTACCGCCAGGTGGTGGGGCAGATATCCACTTCACGCTACCTTCGACCGCGCCCGCAGGACGCTTCTTCTACGGCGAGTTCGAGCTGCGACAGGGCAACCTACCTCCCACGCGCGTCTACTTCTCTCATCAGGAGTTCGATGCGCCGCTGCTGATTGGCTACTTAGGCGCAGGGGGCGCGAACCGACCTGTGCAGGTGCGGATTCTGAACCCAAACTCAGGCGTGGGTATCACGAAAACGCTCACTGCGAATCCCAACGCGGTGTGGCGCGCTCGTCTGCAAGCGGGCGACGAGCCGCTGATACAGGACGCAGGCTTCTATGAGCCTGTCTGGCGGGTGCGTGTGAAGCCCAGAGGCGCGCTCTCGCGCACCTTTGAGGAAGTGCTGCTGCCAGGCGGCGATACGCTGGATCCGTACTTGCGCATCCGCCTTGTTCTGGGCGATGTGGACGAGAACGACTGCATCAACGATGCCGATTTGCTCCAGGTGCTGCTCAACTTCGGGGCGCGAGGCGACAACCCTGCCGACTTGAACCTCGACGGCGTCGTGAACGATGCCGACCTGCTGCTGGTGCTGCTCAACTTCGGGGCAGGCTGCTAACGGCACAACCCTGGGTTCTTGACTGGTCTCTGACGCTGCACAACAGGTATACTCCCCTGCGTGCGGCGTGAGAGTCGGACTTTTTCTGTGCGCGAGTTGGAGACACCCCTTGCGGAGTGGCTCGCGCAGACGATGCAGGGGCGGGGCGGCGTGCTGCTCATCACGGGTGAGCCAGGGACGGGACGCACGAGCGCATTGCGCTGGATAGTGGAGCGGGCGCAGACGCAGGGCTTCACGGTCGCCGACTCGTGGTGTCGGGGCGACGCCACCGAGCCGTCGCACCTGCCCCTGACCGCTCTGCTGGAGACGCTCTGCTTCGAGCTGGGTGAGGCAAGCAAGCCGCTGCAGGAGCCGTTGGAACGCTGGCTGCAGAACCCGCAGGCATGGCATTTGCCCACGCGCTTGATTTATCCGTTGCGCGAAGTCGCCCGCCAACGCCCGCTCCTGCTGGCGCTCGACGATTTGCATCGCGCGCACGAGAACCTGCAACGCACGCTGCTGAACTGGCTGATTGCGCTGCGTCTGGAGCCGATTGGCTTGGTGCTTACGGCGGCGTTGCCCCTGCGCGGTGCGCTTGCCGACCTGCGCCGCACCGTGCTGGAGCGCGAGGCGGGCGAAGTGTGGACACTGCGTCCGTTTACGCTGCCTGAGGTGGATGCCTTGTTGCAGGAGCGATTGCCTGCGCATCTCCACACGGAGTCGCTTCGCCGCGCCCTCTACGAACTGACAGGGGGCAATCCGCTGTATCTCAGCGAGATTTTAGATGGCATAGCCGAAGGGGGCGACGGCTCGCTTGCGGCTGTCAGCGCTCCGATTCCACCCACGCTGCGCGAGGCGCTGCTGCGCCGACTTGAATCGTTTGGCGCGTCGGAGTGGGCAGTTGCCCGTGCGTTGAGCTTGTTTGAGAGCGTCGTGCCGCGCGCCGCGCTGCCGCTGATTGCTCAGCAAAACGAGCGCGTCGTGGCGAAAGGCGTCGCCGCGCTGCAAGCGCTGGGCTGGCTTGAGGAATCGGGAGTGGACATGCTGCGCTGGCGCAACCGCCTGTTCCGCGAGGTGGTCTATTCAGCGACCGAACTGCGCCTGCGGGAGCAGGGGCACGAACGCGCTGCTGAAGTCTTGCAGCAAATCGGCGCCCCCGAACTGATGGTGCTGGAACACCTGCGCCGCTGTACGCCCACGCAGGCACGCCTGCAACGGCTTTATGAGGCGTATCTGCGCCTGCGCACGCAACTAAGCCCGCGCCAACGCCTCGAGCTGCTGGACGCCTGTCTGGAGTGGGCATCCAAGCTGGGCGACACCTCGAAGCGCGTGCAACTGCTGTGCGACCGCCCCTATCTGCTGTTCCAGCAGCCCGAAGGCTTACTGCATGCGCTGGACGCTTCGCAGCAGGCACTGGCAGCGCTGGAGGCGCATCCTGAAGTCGACCCGCAGGGCGAGCTGCGAGTGCAGGTGGTCTGCGCCCGTGCAGGGCAGCTCACGCAACTCGGACGCGCCCGCGAAGCCCAAGAGAGCCTGCAGGAACTGCTGGCGCACCCTGAACTGGGCGACGCGCAACGGCTGATGGCAGAACTGAGCTTGGCGTATGTGTACGCCTGTCAAGGCGATTTGCGCCGCGCTTACGCGATTCACCGCGCCGTGTGGACGCGCCTGCGCGAGAACCAAGCGTGGCTGAACCGCTGGAGTGGCGTGCTGCATTACACCTTGCGCTACGCGCTCGCCTGCGGCGATAAAGCGTTGGCGTGCGAGACACTGGAGCGCATCGAGCCGTGGACGGCACAGCCAGAGTGCCCCCCACGCATCCAGACGCTTTATCAACTGATGTACGCGGAGATGGCAGCGTTTTGCGGGCGCGGGGCAGAGCTGCAGGCGCGCGCCCGTGCGATCGTGGAACTTGCGGAACACTCAGGCGAACAACTGGCTGCGCTGGAGCCGTGGTTTTTGACGCTGCTGTATCGTCAGGCGCAGGAGGCGGTGCGCGTTGCCGAGCGTGCCCTCCGATTGGCGCAGCACGCGCTGGGTCAGGAACGCGAGGCGGAGTGGCGCTATCGCAAAGCGCAAGCGCATCTGGAAGCGGGCGACTATGCCGAAGCGGTCGCCACCGCCGACGAGGCACGCCGTGCCGCGCTCAAGATTGGCAATCAGGGGCTGGTCGCCAAAGCGTGGCTGCTGCGCGCACAGGCACGCCTGCTGCAACACCAACCGCGCGACGCCGCAGACGCCCTCCAGCAAGCCGTTCCGCTCGTGCGCTCGCTGAACCTACCCGAACTGGACTGCGAACTGGCGTTGCTCCACGCGCTCACCGAGCCTGAAGCTGCCGCGCACCACGCCGAACGCGCCGTCGCCGTTGCCGACTCGTGGGGGCACGCGCTCTATCGAGGGCTGGCATACGCCGTGCGCGGGCACATTCTGAACCGCCCCGAAGACATCGAGCAAAGTGAAATCCTGCTTTCGGAGTACGGTGCGCCCCAGCTGCTGCGCGCGATTGCGCCCCGCGAGACCCCGATGGCGCTCACTGAGGGCTGGGATATCTTCGTGCAGCTGCTGGGCGACAGTAGCGTCCGCTTCCGCCGCGCGGTGATGACTCGCAAGCACTGGGCAAGCCCACGCGCCCGTGCCCTGTTTGCCCACCTTGTGCTGCACGGGGGCACGCCCATCGACGCGCACACCCTCTTGGAGCAGCACTTCCCGCACTTAGACCTCGACAAGGCGCGTGTGAACCTGCAGACGGTGATTTCCGCCGCGCGCCGCTCGCTGCGCAAGGCGTTCGGCGACGCCGCAGGGGAATGGATTCATTACGAGAACGGTCTCTACCGCTGGGCGCCCCCGCACACTTGGCGTGTGGATGTGCATGAGTTCGAGTCGGTCGCCCACGACGCGCTGAGCATCGCCGATCCAGAAGAACAGCTGGCTCGCTTGGACGCTGCGATTCAGCGGTACACGGGCGACCTGCTGCCTGAGTTCGCCGATGAGTCGTGGTGCGCGTTGGCACATCAGCGGGCGCGTGCATTGCTGCTGGAGTGTCTGCTGGCGCGGGCGCAACGGCGGATGGTTAAGGGGCGCTTGGGCGACGCCGCCGCCGATTGCGAGCGCATCTTGGAAGCCGACCCCGCCGATGAAAACGCCTTGCGCTTGCTGCTGCAAATCTACCAGCAGCTTGGACGCCCACGCGACGCCCTGCGATTCTTCCAACAAGCCCAACGCTACGCCCGCGAGACGCTGGACAGCGACCTCTCCCCTGCAACACGGCAGGCGTTCGAGAAACTACTCGCGTCTGTGGGGTAATAATAATACCAATCGCCGTTTCAAGTACCACGGTGCCCTCACCCCCAGCCCCTCTCCCACGAGGAGAGGGGAGCTAATACCAATCGGTATTTCAAGCGACGCGATTCGTCAGCGAGACGCTGACGCGACACACGCGCTCCTCGTAGCGTCGGCGTCCTCGCCGACGACGGCGCTACTTGAAACCCCGATTGGTATAAGTTCCCCCTCTCCCACGCGGTGGGAGAGGGGGCAGGGGGTGAGGGCAACACGGCGTCTGAAACGGCGATTGGTATAAGTCCCTCCAACTTCGTCTCAATTCGGGGCGATGGCTTTGCAGCTATCGCCTGCGACGGCACGAATGCCATCGCACCAGCCGCACCTGCAGATTTCTAATCCTGGAGGCACTTATCAATCGACGTTTCAAGTGGCACAGTCGTCGGCGAGGACGCCGACGCTACGCTGGGCGTGCCTGTGGTGTCGGCGTCGCGCCGACGGCATCACGGCGTTTGCTACGCCGATTGTTATAACCCCCTCTTAACTTTATGTCACGCATGCTTTTAACGCCTCTTCTGAGGCAGAAAAGGAGCGTTGCTATGCGAGTACGAGCTTCTCTTCTTGGGCTATTGAGCGTTGTAGCGGTCTCAGTAAGCGCTGCGCAAGTGGCGCAGCAGTTGGCGCGCGGCGGTGACTTCGTGTTCAAATTCAACGGCGCGGACTATCGCATCACGGGCGCAGCGAACTTCCAAGAAAGCTTCAACCCGCGCGACCCCATCCGCCTCGACTTCAGCGACCTGAATAACGACACAGTCGCCTTGGATGTGCTGCTGGATTTGCGACCGTTTGCAAACATCAACCGCCAAGTACCCCTACTTGCCCAAGTTCTTTCGGACGGTTCTAACGAGGCAGTGATTCGCTGGCGCGGCACTGACAACCCGAACATCTGCGTGGAAGTAAGCGATGACGGCTTCAGTGCGAACATCCTCATTTTCGAGGTTACAGGTGTGCTGACGGGACGAGTACGGCGTGTGCCGTGCGCTCCTGACCCCTATAACACGCTGGGGCGCAATACCCATCTGGAGATTGTAAAGGAAGGCGGCGACGCAGAGAACAACCTGCGCGTGCGCGCCTACCTATTCTGCCTGCAGAACCCGTTCACGATTATCACGGTCGATGTGTTTAACATCCGCTGGGCAGGTTCAGGAGGCGGCTTGCCACGCCGACTGGGGAATGTGAACGGCGACTGCGTTATCAACGACTCAGACCTACTGCAGATTCTGCTCGGCTTCGGTACGAATAATGCCGCTGCGGATGTGAACGGCGACGGTATTGTCAACGACAGCGACCTGCTCATCACACTGCTCAACTTTGGGCAGAGCGTGTGAACGATCGTAATCTGTTGGGGGCAGACGGGTTGGTCTGCTCCCGCAACCTGTTTCGTTGGAGCGCACTCAACGCACTATATGCCTCCACAGAAAGCAGACCAAGCCATCCGCGCCGACAGGGAGATACCTCAGCGCATCACGGGCAGCGCTTGAGAGATGTCGATGTGCCCGCCAAGCGTCTCCACTGGCTTGCCCTCCACGAGGATTTGCACACGCTCGATATCGGGGAAGCTACCTGCGGTGCGGGTAATCGCGTTGATTAGCGGCGCCTCGAAAGCGGAACCGCCCGCAAAGTTCTCTACAAGCTCCCTCGAAAAGTTCAGCTGCAGCGTGCTACCCTGTGCGGTTGCGCTAAGTAAGCGCGTTCCCGACGGGAACACATCCGACTGGCGCACCAGCTGCTCAAACACCTCTTCGTAAGCGGTTTGCGGGCTGCTGATGCGAACCGACTTGGCTTCATAGCGTGGCTCGCCCTGAGCGTCCACGCGTGGGATGTAGATTTTTGCTTCGCTGGGCGGTTTTGGGGGTGCCGGAGGCGGGGCGGGCGTTAGGCGCAACCAAACTCCGACGCCAATCGCCAGCGCCGCGATCACTACAAACAGCACGCCCAGCATGCTCTGCACGCGCCGCGCCTCGTTCATGCTACGCCTCGTCGGTTGGAACCGCCTCCGCTGACGCTTCGGCATCGGTTTCGGTCGCTCCTGTGGGTTCTTCCGCTGACGGCGCAGACGCCCACTCAATACGGAACTGGCTCTTGCCTAATGTGAGTAGTGTGTCGGGCGGCACAGTGGTCGGCATGTTCGGGGCGATCTTCGTCGCGCCGAGAAAGGTGCCGTTCGTGCTGCCCAAATCGGTGATGCGCACATCCGCGCCGACGATTTCAATCACAGCGTGCTGCCCCGACACATAGGCGTCTGGGATTACGATGTCGTTGCCTGCACGCCTGCCGATGCGTTGCGGACGCGCGAAGAGGGGGAAACGCAGGCTGGGGTCGCTCACACCGACCAGAAACGCCAGCGGTGGAGCCACTTCGGTAGCGAGCGTCGGGGGCTCGAAGCCTTCAGGCAGCTCTAAGGTCATCACGACACTGCCGAACTGCAGCTCGGCGATGGGGGGCAGGGGCACGCGCTCTGCACCGACAGGTTGCCCATTCAGCCGCGTGCCGTTCGTGCTGCCCAAATCTTGGATGTATGCGTGGTTCGCCTCAATCACGATGCAGGCATGGCGACGGCTGACCGTGCCATCGCTGAGCAACACGTCGCTGCTGGGGTCGCGCCCGATGAGGTTCTCCCCCGCTTTGAGCAGGTACTCGCGCCCTGCTGCGTCGCGCAGCTTGGGATACGCGCCCGCAGGTTCACTGACCTCTGGCACAGCGCTGCTCAGCAAGAAGCCGCACTCGATGCAGTACGGCTCGCCTGGTGGGTTCATCTGGGCGCAGACAGGGCACTGCGTCGGCGTCAACGCTACCGTCGCCTGCGGCGCAGGCACAACAGCACCTGTCGGCTCGCTGCCTACGGCGACCGTCGACTCGTTTTGCATACTCGCATGATACCTTCTGCCTTCGCAGGAGCGTACGTTGCTCCAACGCAACTTGCCACTGAGGCGCGTAGAGCACCCTGCAAACGCCTTGAAAGGCATTAGGTGTTGCCCTGAACAGTGGCTCTGAGCTTAGGGAAGACTCCCCAAGCCCCAGAGCGCACCTCAGCACCCCTGCCCAAGCGCAACCAGCACTGCCAACAAGTCCACATCGTTTACCACACCATCGCAGTTCGCATCCGCAGCGCTGCCGCCCGTCTGACCAAGCGCCAACAACACCGCCAACAAGTCCGCGTCGTTCACACACCCATCTGCGTTCACATCCGCCAAGCGTATCACCTCCACGCGCACCCGATCGGACAAGTACCGCACCACCGCCCGCGTACACGGCAGCGTGTTTAGGTCAACCTCCACGCGACTGAAAGTGCCCGTGCGGTTCCAGCCACTGGCAGTGCGCACAATCACATCAAACGTACCTCCAACAGTAGGCACAAAGTTGTTGCGCCCTTTCAGGCGCAGCGTGCCTGCAAGTTGCACGGTGCGGGTGAAGCCCGAGCCAGCGATGCGCAGTTGATCGTACTGCGGGTTGTTGGGGTCGGCGTTGCTGGTGCCCGCGAGTTCCGCTTCCAGCACCGCGCTGGCATCCAGCGTGAGGTTGCCGTCAAGCGTGAGGATGCCGATGGGGTTAGCGGTGGGTTCGTTGGGGTCGCTGACGCCAGGGGCAATCGTGGCGGGTGGGGTGTTTTGGTTGTTGTCGTCGCTGGTGGTGAGGTTGCCGCTGAGTGTGCCTGCGCCGGTGAGTTTGCCGCCTTGCATGCTAACAGGGTTGCTTGA
>JANXCK010000043.1 GCA_025060055.1 Fimbriimonadales bacterium
AGGAACGCTGATGTCGATAATCATTATGCCTCGCGCTTACCCTGCTCCAAGTTGACCAGCGTGCCCATCAGCGTCTTCTCGGCGGTGTTCGTGTCTTGGCTCTGCAAGGCACGAATCGCTTGGGTCACTTCCTGCGCCTCGTGCGTGCGTCCCTGACTGAGCAGAATCGCCTGCGTGCGTTGTAGCTCCATCAGTGCTTGCGTGCGATCCAGCTGGTGCGCTCGCATCCCCATGATTGTTTTCTCTAAGGCGCGGGAGGCGACGGCGACCTGCAGTTCGTTCGCCACGCGCGGGTCTTGCGGCTGATTGGCTAACGCGGGGTCTGTGGTGAACTCCATCACGGCGTCGGCAGTAAGGGTCTCCATCCGCCCCGTCACGATGTCGTCCCAGTGAAGGCTGACTTTCGCGATTCGATAAACCCCTGCGGGGTGGTTCGGGAACTCCAGCTCCAGAAGGGGATTGAGCGTGCTGCCGCGTTCCACATCGACCAGAGCGAGCGTGGCAGTGCGCCCCTGCAGGGTGAGTTCCCCGCCGAATGCCTGACGCACCTGCACCCAGCGTGCCAGCTGCACCTCCAGCTTCGGATTGCGTGCCACCACAGTCATCAGGCGTACCAGCTCCTGCTGGAACACCTCAGGGATTTTGTGAGGCTGGTCTATATAGTAGTATTTGCCGCCGCTGCGCCGTGCGATTCCCGCCAGTAGCTCCTCGTTGTAATCGGGTCCGAAGCCCAGCGCGGTGATGTGGAACCCGAACTCTTTCGCACGCGCGGCAGCCCCCACGATTGTCGCAAAATCTTTGATCCCGACCGTCGGCTCGCCGTCCGTGAGCAGAATCAGGTGCGCCTGATGGCTCGGCAAGTTCACGGAGGTAATCTGCTGCACGCCAAGCACCAGCGCGTCGTACAGGTTGGTGGTGTCGCCTACTGTAAGGCGCATAATGTGGTCTTTCACCAGCTGCTTGTTGATGATTTTGCGCGGGGGCATCACGACATCGACGGTGTCGGAAAAGGTCACGATTGACAGCACATCGTGTTCGGTGAGTTGGTCTACCAAGTAGGCGCAGGCTTGCTTGGCGTACTCGAAGGGCGCGCCTTCCATCGAGCCGCTGCGGTCTAACACGAGGCACAGGTTCAGCGGGGCGCGCCCTGTGGCGGTCTGCACGGCGCGGATAAGTACGAGCAACCCCTCACGAGCGATGCTCTGCGCCAGCGCGTACCGCCTGCCCAGCACCACTTCCATGCTGAGCGAGGGTTGCGCGGGCATCCCTGCCCAGCTCGGCACGGCTTGCGTGCGGTTGGGGTCAATCACGGGCATCTGCATCGCCTGCGTGCGGTTTGGGTCGCCCAACGCGCCCATCTGCTGCGTCCGATCCATCATTCTCACCTACTCGGTTCGACGGTTCGACGCAGAGCGCGTCTTTCCTGTTAAGAGTGGCTCAACGAAGCTTTGAGGCACTGAGGCGCTTATACCAATCGGCGTTTCAAATGACGCAATTCGTCGGCGAGACGCCGGCGCTACGAGCGCGTTCTGCGTCGCGTCGGCGTCCCGCCGACGACATCACGGCGTTTGCTTTGGCGATTGGTATCAGTACGGCAGCACAGAGACCGATTTCGCCACCAGCGCCAGCGCAATACCCAGCATGCCAATCAGCCCCATCCCGCAGAAGAATCCTGCCAGCAACACAGGGGCATACCGCGCCCAGTTCTCCTCGCCGTAGCGTTTCCTGAAGTAGCGATACCCCAGCCACGCGCCCAGCAGTTTGGGCAGCGTGAAGTGCGGCAGCTGCCCCACACCGCTCACCAAGCCGTAAAACAGCAACACGGGGAACTTGAAGGCACTGAACAGCCAGTACAGCCCCAGCCCCGACACAAAACCGATGATGATGCGCGGGATGTTCAGCGCGTTCAACACCACTTCGCGGATTTGGCTCTGCGGCAAGTTCAGCTGCTTCCAGACCGCCTCCATCTGCGCATAGTAGGGCCACATCTTCTGAGCAAACGGGAACAGCGGCGACGGAATTGGGCTTGCCTTCCAGAAGAACGCCCAGAACAGGAAACTCGCTAAGAAAATCACGGGCAACATCACCAACTCCGCCTTGAGGATGCTGCTGAACTTTGTGCCCGTGAGTTCCACTTCGCGGAAGCGTTGGGCTGCCCACCCATGGTCGTAAAGCGGCAAGGGCGCGTACCAGATGTCCACCCTCGGATAGCGACTGCTGATAATCGCGACCTCTTTAATGAACGGCACGGACACGCCTTGCGCTGTCAGCCCAATCATGCGGGCGGAAACATAGCTGTTGAGCGGACTCCAGAGCAGTCCGAAGCCGACCACAATCCACAGCGGGAAATCGGGCACGAGCCAGCGACAGAGGGCGATGTAGGAGACCACCGAGACCGCCCACACGACGAGCGGGATCCACAGAGGCGGGTCGCCGCGTCCAGGTGGCGGGGTCAGCCCGCGCAGTTGCAGCGATTGGCGCATGCGGTACTCGCGCAGCGTGCGAACCACCATCCCGACACCGATCACGGCAACAGCCAGTTGCAGCCCCACGATAATCGCCAGCCAGAAGTCCAAATCGGCAGCGAGCTTGGTCTGCAGCGCGGGCGAGTTCGGCTGCCAGTTCGGAATCAGCCCCGCGTGGTACAGAATCGGGTTTGCCACCACATAGGTCAGCACGGAGCTGATGGCTGCGCCCAGCAAGATGTGGTACGGCAACACGAAGCCCACCAGCACCTCTCCTAAGTTGATGGAGATGCCGATGATTGCGGTGGGCAGGCTCGCCTCCACGCTCTGCGTCAGGTCTAAGAACGGGATGGGAATGAGTTGCAGGGCGTTCCCAAACAGCGTACCTGTGAACACGGGGATGCCCACATAGAACAGTCCAAACCCCATTCCGACCACCGCGCCTGTGGAGAACACGCCCCAGCGCCACGATTCCTCACGGCTGCCCGCCTCTGCCAGCGCGAGCGCGCCCGACGCTGCCACAGGCGCCAGCGGGAAGGGCAACTTCTCCACATCGGAGGTCAGCCGAAATAACAGGTAGCCCATGCTCATCCAGCTCGCACGCCCCAAAATCTCTGTGAGGATGAGCAAAAAGATGGGCAACGCCCACGCGCTATCGAAAAAGGTGCGCTCACGCAGCGCGGGCGAATCGGGCGCGGGCACCGCCCAGCGGGGCACTTGATCGGCAATCGGCGCAGCCGGCGCCGACTGCACAAAAAACTGATCCCAAATTTTCCACTGCAACGGTCCGCCCGACAGCCCGTACAGCCCCATCGCTGTGAGCGACGCCGCGATGTAATACAGCAGATAAATCTCTTGGCGTCGCAGGGGCTGCAACGAGCGGCGCATCACCTCGGCGAACAGCACAATCGTGACCCACTCCGCCGCCGCGCCCAAGCCAACGCCCGCCACCAGCCCCATGTAGATGCTGCCTGGCAGCATCACAAACGCCACGAACAGAAGCCCCAGAAAGGTCCGAAAAGTGAACCCTTCTTGGAACCTGTGTTCTTCGGCGGCAACTTCCTCTGCGGTCTGCCGCGCCTTGACTAGCTCGTCCTGTACCGCCATCAGGGGAAGCCCGTTCGACGCCTACTCCTGTGTTCCTGCAAGGGTTCTGCGCAGGCAAGCCGACAGGGGTGTGGAGGAAGGAAATGAGAGGCTCGTGGGCCCGGCAGGATTCGAACCTGCGACCAAGCGGTTATGAGCCGCCCGCTCTGCCGCTGAGCTACAGGCCCACGCCGCGCTAATTATACCCGCCCGTTCGCGCTGAGAGCCTAAGGACTCAGCACCTGTTGGCGTGTGGCGTAGCGCAGCAGGAATCCCGCAGGCGGGTTGGCACCTTGCAGAGCCGCCCAAATCGAGGTCGGATTCACTGTGCTTGGCGCAACCAGCACGCGCAAGCTTGCACTAAGCGGGACACCGCGCTGCAGCGACCAGTTCGCGTTCCAGCCAGGCAAGTTAGCGAATGCAGGCGAGGTGTAACTCGTCGCATCGCCGAGCCAGCTTGCGGAAATCAGCACTTGATAGCGCACAGGCTGCGAGTCGCCGCCCAGCTCCAAAAGGTAGCCCCGTACATCCGACTCAGTGTAAGACAGCCCGACTACGCTCACCGTAACCGCCCCCAGATTGCTTACCGAGAAGGAGGGTTCGACAAGCGGGGCAGGGAGCGTGTAGCTGAGGTTGGAAGGCAGCGACGAGAGTACTTGGTCAATTCCACGCGCCTCTGTGGTGATGATTCTTACGCGGAATGACTCGCCCGCGCTGAGCAAGTTGTTCGGGATGAGGGGGTAGTTTACGCTCGAAAGATTTGGAGCAAGTCCGCCCACGCCGATCACGCTGGCGCGCGCGGCTGACTGCAGAAACACCTGCACGGTAGCGACTTCGTTCGCGCCCACATCGAGGTTCGTCACGCCTACATTTCCGCTGCCGACATCAAACACACGGACAATCGCGCCGTCGGTCTGGTTAAAGTTGATGTTGTAGGTCGTGTTGCTGGAAAAGGTGCGGTTGCGCTGAAGCCAGACACGATTAGGCACGCCGTTTATGAGCCGTACCGCCACGACATCGTAGGTGCCTGGCGGCTGCACACTGAGTTCGTAACTGCCTGTTGTGAGCTGCGTCGCCTCGCCAATCCCGATAAGTGCCTGCCCGCCGTTCAGTCCCTGCACGGAGCCGCGCACTGTGACGGCGTTAGACACACCGCTGCCACAGCGTGCGCTGAGCTGCGGCGCCTCGCTGACGCTGGTATGCACAACATTGACTGTCGGCTTGGCTTCCCCGCACACATAAGCAATCGAGTAGCGTCCGTCTGCGGCGGCAACGCGCAAAGTACCGTTGAAGCCTCCTGAGGCGCTAACGACTTGCCATCCGCTGCTTGTTCCATCTTGGAAAGCGACCCAACGCGCCCCCTGAATATTAACCGAGATTGGCGAGCCTGGAACTTGCCCGCCATCTCCACCGCCCCCACCTCCGCCACAACCTGCTAAGCTAAGCGCCCAAACGAGCAGCCCGCTGATACCTGCCCATCCATACAAATTCCTACGCATTCCTACCTCCCGATGCTCAGACCACGACTATTATTGTCGGGAGGTTTGCGCTGAAAGTGGAGACGAGTCAAGCCCTAATAAGGGTGTTCGAAAACTGTCTTCGGGATGCGACGGCTGAAGCCGTTCCTGTGCAGACGAAGCCGACCTTCGTCGGCTCCTTAGCCCGCGCAGGCGGGCTTTGTTTGCATAGGGGGCGACTTTAGTCGCAATCGTTTACAATCAGCGGCGAGACGCCGCCGCTACGGTAGGGGCGCGGTTGCCGCGCCCCGTCGTAAACCTTCCTGTAAATTTTTTTTCGGATTTTAGACGGCGTCCCGCCGACGCAGGCGCCTCGTGGCTTGGGCGTCTCGCCCAAGCACCCGTGACTTGGACAGTCGTGTCCAAGCAAGGGCACGGACACGACTGTCCGTGCCACGCTGCACGGGCTGGAAGCCCGTGCCACGCAGGGGCGTCGGCGAGACGCCGACGCTACGAAAGCCCGCTCACATTCTTAAACAGTCTCTAATAAGTCCCTCAAAGGTTAAATCATCCCGTTTTTCGCAGGGCGGGTTGAGAACCCGCCCCTACCCAAAATGCCCTGTAGGGGCGCGTTCCCAACGCGCCTGAAACAGAACGATTCTATGCTGGAGGCACTTAAGTGCCTCCATATACAATCGTCTCTGTTTGTAGGGCAGCCACAGGGGGCTGCCCCTACAAGCTTGTGTAGGGGCGCGTCCGCGACGCGCCCAAAACAGGACAATTCTATGTTGGAGGAACTTACCAATCGGCTTAGCAGACACCGTCATGTCGTCGGCGCGACGCCGACGCTACGGGGAGCGCGTGCGTCGCGTCAGCGTCTCGCTGACGAATTGCGTCATCTAAAACCCGATTGATATAAGAAGCAGACAGCCAAAACCGTGGTCGGCTGTGTAGCCTGCGCAGGTGGGCTTCGGTTGCACAGGAACGGCTCCAGCTGTCTATCCGCAGCAGCCTCTTAGTCCATGCGTCCCGCTTGAGGCAAGGATGCCCAAGTTGTGGCATGGGCATCTTGCCTGTGCAGGTACAAGCTACGCTGCGCCCACCTCCATCCGCACGAAGCGAGCGATTTTCAGGTCGCTGCCTGCAGCTTTGAGCAGGTCGCCGATGGTCTTCGACTCGTCCTTGTAAAACGGCTGTTCCAACAGGGCAACTTTTTGGATGAAGTTCTTGTTCACGCGCCCGCGCGCGATGTTTTCCGCTACATGTTCGGGCTTGCCCTCGTTAATCGCGCGCTGCTTCTCAATCTCCAGCTCTTGTTGGAGCACTTCGGCGGGAATCTCGTCTTTGGACAGGTATTCGGGCGTGCTCCAAGCGATTTGGATTGCGATTTCGTGGGCAAGGTTTTGGAGCGTTTCGCGCTCCGCGCTACCTGTCAGCACCACCATCACGCCGACGAGTTTATTGTGGTGGATGTAGACATCGACCACCCCGTTCTCGCCGTCGGGCACGCGGGCAACAGCATAGCGCTGGAAAGCGATTCGCTCGCCCGTCTTGCCGATGGTGATTTCGATTTGCTTTTCGACGGTGACGCTGCTGTCGCTGAATGAGGGACGTTGCAGAATGGTATCCATCTTGCCTTCCTCGCCGACTGCCAGCACATGCTGGAGCAGTTCGTGAGCGAGGCTTTGGAACGCCTCGTTGCGAGCGACAAAATCGGTCTCGCAGCGTAGGTCGATCAGTGCGCCTGTGCGCCCGTCCTCGCTGACGATGCCCGCGATCACGCCCTGATTGACCTCTTTGCTGGCGCGTTTGCTGGCGATAATCGCGCCTTTCTCGCGCAGAATCAGGCGGGCTTTGTCCATGTCGCCGCCTGCTTGCTCTAAGGCGGTCTTACAGTCCATAAACCCTGCGCCAGTTTCGTCGCGCAGTTCCTTGATAAGTTGGGGGCTGATGCTCATCGGTATTCCTCCTCCAAGTCTTCTAAGCGGTGTCGTTTCATCAGTTCCCACTCTTTGCCCATAATCTCCTCATCGGAGAGCGTTGTGGGCTGACTCGGCTCGGTGGGGGTAATCTCCTCACCGAACATTTTGCCGTACTCCGCCACCTGCTCAGGCGAGAGCGGCGCCTCTTCCTCCACAACAGGGATGGCTTCAGCAGGTATGACCTCCGCGCCTTGCCACTCGAGCTGCTTCTCCTCAATGATGGCATCGGCGATGCGCCCCGCGATGAGTCGAATTGCACGGATGGCGTCGTCGTTGCCAGGAATCGGGTAGTCGACCTCGTCAGGGTCGCAGTTAGTGTCCACAATCGCAATCGTGGGGATGCCTAAGCGGCGCGCTTCGGCAACGGCGGTGTGTTCCTCTTTGAGATCCACGATAAACAGCGCTGAAGGCAAGCCGGGCATGTCCTTGATGCCGCCTAAGTTGCGCTCCAGTTTCTCGTGTTCTTTGCGCAGGCGCGATGCCTCTTTTTTGGGGATGCGGTCTAGCTCGCCCTCTTGAATCATGCGCTCCAGCTCCTTGAGCCGTTTCACGCGCGACTGGATTGTGCGGTAGTTCGTGAGCGTGCCGCCGAGCCAACGATAGGTGATGTGGTACTGACGGCTGCGCAGCGCAGCCTCCTTGATGGCGTCGCGCGCCTGCTTCTTCGTGCCCACAAATAGGATATGTCCGCCGTTGTTGACAATCTCTTTGACTGCTTTTTGTGCCTTGTCGAACATCTCGACTGTTTTGTGCAGGTCGATGATGTGGATACCGCTGCGTGCGCCGTAGATGTAGCGTCGCATGTTAGGATGCCACTTGCGAGTCGGATGCCCAAAATGCACGCCAGCTTCCAGTAGGTCGCGCATGCTCAGTTCTGCCATCGTTTGCCTCCGGGTTAGTTCCTCCCGCGCCGTCTTCCGCGCTTACAATCACAGCCACACCGTAGCACGGACAGCCTTGTCCATGCCGCGGCTTGGACAGGGATGCCCAAGCCACTGGGTGCTTGCTGTGACACCCTGGCGCGTCGGGCGCGGTATGTGATGTCCAAGAGTATACCTGACGCGATAGGGGCAGAGTGCGCAACGGTCTACGAGCTTGTAAGACGCCGTTGCAAAGCGCGCTGCACATACTCCGTTTCACGCACGCCCAGCCATCGGCACAGTCCCAGATAGGTCGCCATCCCCACGAGCGCAACCAGCATGCCCACAGTCAGCGATTTCAGGTTCACTTGGAAATCGGGGAGTAAAGCGTGTAGACCTTGCTGCAGCGCGAAGGCGATTAGTCCCATTATCAAGGTCGCTGCGCCTGTTGCCAGCAAAAAGCCGCCCAGTGACGCAGCATCGGCTGCGCTTGCTGCGCGAATGCGCCGATTGAGCAGGCGCAGCATCCATAGCATCTGTACTGTTGCTGCTATTGAGGTCGCCAACGCCAAGCCCACATGCCCCAGCGGACGCATCAGCACGAAACAGAGCGGCACAAACAGCACCGTGACAAGCGAGCCGATGAGCACAGGCGTCCGCGAATCGCGCAGCGCAAAAAAAGCACGCGCGATCAACGCCTGACCTGACCACGCAAACAGCCCCAGCGCGAACGCGCGCAGCGCTGCCGCGACCATCTGCGTATCGGCGGGCGTGAACTTGCCGTACTGCAGCAGCACACAGCTAATCTCTTCTGCCAACACAATCAGCAACGCGGTGGCGGGCGCGGTCAGAAACCACACGAGGCGCAAGCCGCGACGCAGGGTAATGGAGAGCGCGCTCCACTCGCCACGCGCTGCCAGCATGCTCAGCGCGGGAAAAATCGCCAACGCCACGCCCTGCCCCACAATCCCCAGCGGCGCCTGCATCTGCCGATTCGCGTTGTCCAACGCCGAAATCGCCCCAACAGGCAGCCACGAGGCAAATACGCGCAGGATGAGCATATAAATTCCCGGCAGCGACAAGCCAAACATCACGGGCAGCATCAGTCGGAAGACCTCGCGCGCCCCCTCATGGCGCAGGTTGAACTCCCAGCGGAACGCGCTGCCCATTCGTCGCATCGCCCAAAACGGCAGCAGCACACTCCCAACCAACGCGCCCAGC
>JANXCK010000080.1 GCA_025060055.1 Fimbriimonadales bacterium
GCAGCGTCCATCACGCGGCTGATGGAGGTGTTAGAGGCGGAGTTGGCGCAGGTGGAGGCGGCGTTAGCGCAGGTGGAGGCGTCGGACGCCGAGTTAGCGGCGCGGGGGGCGTTAGTGCGGAGTATGGTGGGGATTGGGCGCGTGGCAGCGTGGGGGCTGCTGGCGGAGTTGCCTGAGTTGGGGCGGGTATCGCGGCAGGCGATAGCGGCGTTGGCGGGGTTGGCACCGATGGCGTGGGAGAGTGGGGGTCGGGTGGGGGTGCGTCGGTTGCGTGGGGGTCGGGAGCGTCGGGTGTTGTATGTGGCGGCGGTGGTGGCGGTGCGGTGTGAGGGGCGTTGGCGTGGGGTGTATGAGCGGTTGTTGGGGCGTGGCTTGAAGCCGAAGGGGGCGTTGTGTGCGGTGGTGCGTCGGCTGGTGGTGGCGTTGAACGCGATGGTACGGGAGGGTCGGTGTTATGAGCGACGGTAGGGGGAGCAAGGGACTTGACTTTTCAATACCCTTGCTCCCACCGCGTGGGCGAGGGGGAACTTGACCCCCCTCTCCCGCGTGGCGGGAGAGGGGCTGGGGGTGAGGGTCAAAAAGGGAGCTTCTAACTTTTGAGGCACTTCGCACAGGCATCTTGCTCGTGCTACCGCAGAAACGCTTCAACTACTTGCACGGCACGCTCCAAGTCGCGCTCGGCGATGTTCTCCAGCGTGTCAGTAATCCAGTGCCAGTTTGGAGGCACGCCAGGTTCCTGTTCACACCACAGCGCGATGGCTTTGTAGCCGCCCAAGTGAAATGGCAGCGCGTCTGTGTACGCGCCGTGAGGCACTGCGCTGGGCTTGAGGTTCCACTCTGGATGCTCCTGCGCAAGGCACTCGAACTTGCGCACCATATCGGGATGGGCGCGGGCGCGGGGAAGCATCGCTTCAGCAACCAGATAGCGCGGCTCGCCCAGCCCGATGTGGTCAATAATCACGAACTCGGCGTCGCGCAGCGCGTAGCCGTATTCGCGCTCAAAAGCGAACGCACCGTTGGGTCTGCCCACCTCCTCGCAGCCTGTGAACACGCCCCAGACTTCCGTGTGCGGCAGGGGCTGCTCCGCCAGTCGCTCCAGCGTGGTCAGCAGCACAGCGGTTCCAGAACCGTTGTCGTTCGCGCCCTGCACCCACGGCAGGAACCGCTCACGATGGAGGAGTATCGCTGCCCCGTACAGCGCGAGCAGTCCGCCCAGCGTCATCACGGCGCGCGCCAGCGCCACCACCCACGCCTGCCCAATCAACGGCGCGCACGCCAACAGCACTGCCAGCAGCGTATGCGCCATCAGCAGCCTTGCTTGCAGCTGGAAGTTGCGCCCGAAAGACCGCACATGCTTGGGATGCCACATCAGCGCGGCGCGCTGGCTGTCAAGGTGCGCCATCAGCACCACGCGCCGACGCGGTTGCCCCTGTGCGGGCACGACCACAATCAGGTTGGCGCTGGCACGCTGCGGAAACAGGCGCATCACATCCCATCGCCCGCTCACCAAGCCCCAGAACATGCCCATCGCCGCAAGGCTGCAAATCGCCCCTGCCAACCACGCCAGTGGCGCGTTCACCCACGCCAGCCCTGCAGAGAGGAGAAACAGCGCCGAAACCGTGAGCCACGCGGGGGTAAGCGAGGCGACGCTCCGAAACGGCTGCTCAAACACCTTCAGTCCGCGCTCCCGTAAGCGACGATGTAGGTACGCACGCAGGCGCGACTCCGACTGGGTGGTCGCAGGGCGCGCTCCGAAGGCGTGAATCAGCTCCGATAGGTTTCGGTACGCGCTCGCCATTTCGGATACCCACTCAAAAGAGTAGTAGTATATCTTGCGTCCGTCGGGCTTCGTTTCGGCGCGTTTGTGCATGCGCCAGCCCATCAGCGTGCCTCCACGTACTGCCATGCCAGCGCGGCGCCACCCAGAATGCCCGCGTCCTCAATGCGCTCGGCGGGCACAATCTGGCAGTCTTGCAGCAGCGTAGGCAAGGCGTAGTCGCGCACAGCTTGGTGGATTGCCTCGAACAACGGCGCGCCCGCTTTGGCGATTTGCCCGCCAATCGCCACGATTTCGGGGTTGAAAATATTGATGAAGTTCGCAACGGCGATGCCGAGATACGCGCCGACCTCGCGCCAGAGAGCAAGAGCCGTCGGATCACCTTGTGCTGCGGCTTGGCTCACCAGCGCGGGCGTGATGTTCGCCGGGTCGCCGCCACTCAGCGCGTGCAGTAGGCTGTTTGGAGCGCGGCGCACTGCCTCGCGGGCAAGTTCCACAATCGCGTCGCGCTTGGCATATGACTCAACACAGCCGCGTGCGCCGCAACCACAGCGCGGACCCGCAAAGTTGATGATGGTGTGCCCCAGCTCGCCCGCGCCGCCGCTGGCTCCCACCAACAGCACGCCGCCGTTCCACTGCGCGTTGCCCTGCACTTGGTGGCGGGTCAGCACCACGCCGCCACCGATTCCCGTGCCCAGCGTAAGCATCACCAGTCCGCGTGCCTGCCCGCGCCCCACGCCGTAGTAGTATTCGCCTAACGCTGCCAAGTTCGCGTCGTTGCCCATCACCACAGGCAAGTGCAGCTCCGCCCGAATCGCGTCGGCTAAAGGCACATCGCGCCACACCTCGAAGATTTCGCCGCGCTGCTCACCAAAGTTCGGCGCCCAGCGCACCACGCCACGCGATGAATCGATATGCCCTGGTACCGCCATGCCGATGGCAGCGGGCATTTCTCCTGCCGTATCGATAGCCTCGCGGATTGTTTTCAGGATTTGCTCCAGCGTGGTTTGGAAGCCTTCCTGCGCACGCGAGGGGTGTTGCACAGGTGGCGCGAGCAAGTTGCCCGCGCGGTTGAGCATCGCGGCGCGTACATTTGTACCGCCTAAGTCTACGCCTATCACCGCTGCCGCCATCGGGTGGGAGTATACCTGCTGAGTCAGGCGGGAAGGTCTCGCCTATGGCTGCTGCTTAGAAGAGGCGGGCGTTGCCGAGTGGTGCGCGGCGAGCGCTTCGGCTTTGCGCAGCCAAATTCGGGCGTAGAGCGCGGAAGTCCACGGCTCGCCAGGGGTGCGTGCGGCGTTCAACGCCTGTTCGAACAGCGCGTCCGCTTTGGCGAAATCGCCTTGACGCAGGTAGCCCACCGCAACGATAGCTGTTGCCTCAGGCGCGTAACGCGAGTCGCTGAGCCGTCGTGCGGCGCTCTCTGCCTGTTGCAGATGTTGCTGCGCAGCTTCTGCTTGCCCCTGCTTCGCCAAGGCAAGGGCATAGTCCACCTCCAGCTGGATGCGTTCCACACTCAACGGGAGAGTGGTGAGCAGGGCGCTCGTGCCTTCCAAGTCGCCCTGAGCCAGTCGCTGCTGCGCCAGTGCAAGCGCGGCGCGGGCACGCTTCGAGCGGTCGCGAATGCGTTCGATGGCGGTCTGTGCCGCCGCCAACTGCGCCTGGCGCGCCTGCGCCTCGCCCAGTCGTGCCAATACGGAATCTTGTCGCTCGGCAGGCAGCTGCTTCAGCAGCGTCTCCACAGCCGCAGTCAGTCCATGCTCGGCTAACACTCCCGCTGCTTCCTGAAGCGCCTGTTCGCGAGCAAGCGTATCTAACGCCTGCGCCGCTTGGAGCGCGGCATCGAGCGTTGCTTGCGCTTCCTCAGCGCTGCCAATCCCCCACAGCCCCGCGCTTACAGTTGCCAGCGCCACGATTCGATCGAACCCCTCCTGCTGCTCGGCGATTTGGCGAGCAGTCTGCAAAAGCTGTTGCGCGGGCGAAGGGGCGGGTAGCTCCGCTGATGGCGCATTCGGTTCGTCCGCCTTGGTCGGCTCCTCCGTTCCGCTCGTGGGTTCTGCGGGTTTCGCCGACTGCGCGCGGTGCAACGCGAGGCTCACCGCTACAAGCGCGTCACAACGATAGCGGGATTCGCCCAACTGTTCCGCCACCTGGAGCGCCAGCTCCGTCTGGTTTCGTTGCGCAGCATGCTGCACCACTTGACTTAGCGCGATTGCGCGGTACAACGGGTCAGGTATTGGCGTAGCGACCTCGATTGCTTCGCGCAGCTGACCCGCACGCGCTAACGCCAGCGCGATGTTCGAAAGGGCAAACCCCCGTTCCTCTACGCTCTCCAGTTTGTCGGTGGTGCTGACCGCTTCTTTCCAGAGCGTTTGCGCTTGTTTCTCGCAGCCGCCCTGCGCTGCCAAGATGCTGAGCGCGACGAGCGTTTCGGCGCGGCTAACGAGGTCAGGTATCTGCCGAACGGAACGCACGATCGGAGCGAGTTCCTTCCAAAGTGGTGGTTCTTCGGGCGCGACAACGGGCGCGGGTGTTTTCACCACAGGCAGTCGCCTAAGATAACCAATCGGCAGCACGCGGTCTTTGACGCCACCTGCTTGCATCGGCAGCAAGGCAATTACTTCCCCCTTGCGGTTTAGCACCGCCGCGCCTGGCAAGAAGTTGGTCGGTGACGGCGTAAGTCGGAATGCTCTTAGCCCGCCCGCCACTGATTGAATTGCTGCAATCGTTGCCGAGCGGATGGTCAGCGTGCCCTGAGTTGTGTAGCCCATCACCCCGACTGCCTCGCCCTGCTTGGCACGGCTCGAATCGCCGATGCGCAACGGCGACGCAACCTTGCTCGATGAGCGTAAAAACACTAAATGGAGTGGTGCATGCGTGCGCACCACTTGCGCACGCAATAGCGTGCCATCGAAACGACGCAGCAGCAGGCTCTTCGGACGAGCCGACTCCGCTATCACCACCACAGCGTGCCCGTCGCGTGCCGTGAAGAAACCGCTGCCCAGATTGCGATCGAGGTTCTCCCCAGAGGTCACAAGCACCACGGAAGCGGCGTATCTGCGGTACAGGCTTTGCCAGCGTGAATCTTGGGCGTCTGCCCTTGCGCTAAGGAGCGCCATCGCCGCGCTCACCAGCCCCGCGCATAGCGTCCAGCCGTAAACTCTGCTACTTTCTCCCCTCATAGTCGCACCTCCCTCGAGGGAATACAACCGAATTATACACCAGAAAAAATTGTGGAGCCTTTACAGGCTCCACGAGAGGGAGGTTGGGTTAACAAGGCTGTGCGGTCTGCTCTGCCACTTGCGCAGTGGCATGCGTATTATAATTCACTTTGAGAGGGAGTGGGTCTGTCAAATTTGCCAGATTCAGCCCAGCGTGCGTAGGGCAACGCGCGCTGGCGCGCCATCCGCTCCTTCAATAAGCAACGGCATGCAAATCAGCTCGTATTCGCCCGCTTCGACGGCGCTGAGGTTCAGCCCCTCGATGATGATTTTGCCTGCCTTGCACAGGATGTGGTGGACTTCGGGGGTGGGCACGCCGTAGCGCTCGATGGACAGGTAGTCTATGCCGACTACATCGATGCAGCGACGCACCAGCCACTGGGCGGCATCAGGGGTTAACGCGACATGCGACTTGTAGAACTCCGTCGAGTGTGCCCAGAGGTCGCTATTATCCGTTCGAAGGAGCAGGCGAGTGGTGGTGGGTGGGATACAGGCTGCTTCTAAGGCGTCGGCTGTGATTGCTGCATATCCGCGCAGGTCGGCGACCCACGCGTTGCCGATGAGCCGTGCGAGGGGAATCTCGTGAATTCGCTTGCCTGCGTCGTCAAAGTGCCACGGCGCGTCGATGTGCGTGCCTGAATGCGTGCCGAGCTGCAGGCGTGAGCCGTTGCAGACCGCCCCCTCCGCCATCCGCGCCACCGCAATCAGCTCGAACGGCGCGTCGCCAGGGTAGGTCGGCATCGGCTGCCGTAAAGGAACGCTGATGTCGATAATCATTATGCCTCGCGCTTACCCTGCTCCAAGTTGACCAGCGTGCCCATCAGCGTCTTCTCGGCGGTGTTCGTGTCTTGGCTCTGCAAGGCACGAATCGCTTGGGTCACTTCCTGCGCCTCG
>JANXCK010000136.1 GCA_025060055.1 Fimbriimonadales bacterium
CGACACTATCTCGGTCAATCCTGACCGCATCTTGTGGCTGGCGAAACAGGAGGTCTTGCGCCTTGCCAAGCAGGGCTACACACCCCCTGAGGAGCCAAAGGTGATGGCTTACGGCAATCAGGTGCTGACCCGCCTGCTGATCGAACTGCACAACCTGAAGCGGGGCAACTTCATCACCGAACACGACTTCACTGTCGCCTCGCAAATCGCGTATGTGCTGGCAGGCGGCGACCTCAGCCAGCCGACCGAAATGCCCCTGTCCTACTTCTATCAGCTGGAGATTCAAGTCGTGGGCTACTTGGCGCAGCAGCCCAAAACTTGGGACCGCATGCGCCACATGCTGGAGACAGGCAAGCCGTTGCGCAACTAAGTTGCGCCGTCATCCAGCGCAGACTCTAAAACCTCGGCGCAAGTGGGCAGGCTTCGGGGAATCTACGCGTTAGCCCACCTTACCTCCATCTCTCTCCTGCACGGAGAAGGGATGGGGGATAAGGGGGTTGCCGTGCTTGAGACCCCGATTAGTAAGTGTCCCCGACGTCGAATTTTGAGGGGCTTATACTAATTCGGGTTTCAAGCGCAACGGTACTCTCACCGCCAGCCCCCTCCTGCGACGCGGGCGAGGTGAGCTGTCAGGAGGTAGGGGCGAGGTGACCTCGCCCCTACGCTTCCTCCTCTCCCACGCGATGGGAGAGAGGGGTCAGGGGGTGAGGGTGGGAAAACGGGACGATCTGATCGTTGAGGCACTTATTACTCAAACCGCGCCCTACTCTGGTAGGGGCTTGCCCTTTGTTTCGGGCGCAAACAGGAGCACGAGCAACCCCAGCAGGAACACGCTCGACAGGATGGTCGCTGCCCATTGGATGCTGTAGACAGCCGTGAGCCAGCCGAAGGTGTAGGGTCCGACAATCGCGATGTAGCGCGCCACGTTGTAGCAGAAGCCAACGCCTGTAGCGCGCAAGCGCGTCGGGAACAACTCAGGAAAGTAAACCGCGTAGCCCGCAAAAAGCGAGGTGGTGAAAAAGCCCATCAGTGGGTACATCAGCAGCGCGCGCTCAAACGAAGTGGTCAGGAAGAAGGTAGCGGGCACGACAACCACACATGCCGCGAAAGTGAGCGCGAAGGTCGGTTTCCTGCCAATGCGCTGCGCCAAGAATGCCCAGCCCAACATGCCGAGAAACGCCCCCACCTGCTGCATCATCACGGCGTAGGTCTTGCGCTCCTCCACAAGCCGGTTCAGCGCAGGATCGCCCTGAGGATTGATGACTTGTCTCAGCAGCTCTGGCGACCATGTGCCAATACCCCAAAAGCCGATGACGCCCACTGACGCCAACCCGACGCCGATGAGCGTGTGATAGCGCCAGCGGGAGTCTTGGAACAGCTCGGCAAATGAGCCGAGTTTCTCGCCGATAGCGCGAGCGTGCTGCCAGCGTTCTGGCTCGCGCACGAACAGCCGAATGACAAACACCAGCAGCGCGGGGAAAAAGCCGACCGCGAACGCCCAACGCCAGCCCAGCTGCGGGTTCGCCCCCACAAAAAGGTAAATCACCGCCGCGAGCAAGTTGCCAATCGCCGAGCATGCCTGCATAATGCCCAGTGCAGTCGGGCGTGCATGGGCAGGGAAGGTCTCCGCCACCAGTGCCGCGCCCGCTGCGAACTCACCGCCAATCCCCAAGCCCACCAGAAAGCGCAAAATCGCGAACTGTTCCCAAGTCTGGGCAAGCGCGCTCAGCCCTGTGAAGCCCGCGTACAGCAACACTGTGACCATCATCGTGCGCGTGCGCCCCAGCTTGTCGCCGATGATGCCAAACAGGAAGCCACCCGTCGCCCATCCCGCAATAAAAATCGCTTGCACAATCCCCGAATAGTGCGCAACCTGCGCTTTGGAAGCGCTCGGACCCAGCAGCTCTATCATCGCGGGCTGACGCGCCAGCACATAGAGCCACTGATCCATCGTATCGAAAAGCCAGCCCAGCGATGCAACAGCCAGCACCAGCCAGTGGTAGCCCGTCAGCCCGCTGTACCAGCGCGTCTTCCGCGCTTCGGGGATAGCAGCCATCAAAGCAAGCCTGCCTGTTTAAGCACCTGCGCGAACTCAGGATACTTCTCAATCTCGGCGCGAATGCCCTGCAACTGCGCTTTCGCCATCGCGCCCATCGGGCTGTTCGCAACCGCACGCAGCTGTCGAACCATCGCACGACGCGCGGGCGCCGCAATGAACTGGTTGAACGAGCCGAACATCGTGTCCTGAACATGCACTTTCCAGCCCTCCTCGCCTTTGACCAACACATAGGTCGGAGTGATGGTCTCCACCTTGCCAGAAACGGCTACCTCCATCTTCACCTTCGCTTTGGCACGGTCGCCTTCTACGGTCACGGACTCGATGGAGACCTGCTGCGTCTGCCCCCACGATGCACCCCCGTAACCAGGGTAGATAGCGCGCACAGGATCAGCACTCGCTAAGCTGGGGTTCATCGCTGCCGCCATCGCCAGCATTCCCACTATCGCGCCCGACTTGTCGAGGTATTGCTCCACTCTTTCGGTGTCGTTTGCTTTGGCAGCGGCGAAGAACTGGTTCAGCGCGTACTGAGGCGATTTGGTGTACACCAGGAAGTACCACGCGCCTGCTCCCACGGCTGCCAACAGCAGCAGCAACACCACAATACCCAGGATCCGACCCGACTCGCGTTTCGCCATATCGTTCACCTCGGCAGGCAAGTTCAGCACGACGGGTCCGATTCCTGCTAAGTCCCCTCATTCGCGTTCCTCAAGGCCACGGGTACACGGGCGTCTCTACGCGATACAGAAGGGCAAGGATTGCCCACACGGCGGCGGAGAAAAACTCGCCGAAAATCATGCCCAGAAAGAACGGGCGCACGCGCCGATAGAGCGGCATCCCGCCGTAGCGCAAGATGGGCACTTTAATCAGCCACGCGACCAGCATCGAGAACCACAGCACAATCACGCCCCAAGTTGCGCTCATCGCAAAGCCCAGCGGGTGGAACGGAAAGCCCGGCAGCGCAGAGCGACCCCACGCCAGCAGTAGCGTGAAGATGAACCCCAACGCGAAAAAGAGCGGGCGGAAGGCAGGGATGGGTGTCTCGCCCCCAGACGGCGTCATAAACGGCGCATTCTCGCGGAAAAACTGCGTCGGCTGCCGCTCATACACATACGGATAGAGCGTCAACGCGCCGTAGCTGTACGGCAACCACAGTTGGAAAGCGAATCCGACCGCTATCGCAGCAACGATACCAATCCCCAGCGCCAGTAGCAGCTTCCGCTTGGGCAAATGCACTTCCTCACTGAGCCGCTGCGCGTCCAGAAAGCCCGTGATGGAGATACCTCGCAGGTCTCGAAACAGCGTGGCGTCCACCAGCGCCATCGTCGCGAGGTTACGCGGCGAAAGCAGCGAGTATTTCTCCATCGTGATTACATCCATCGGTGTGAAACAGCCTTCGGTGATGAGCAAGCCGCCCTCTGCTGTGCAACGCGCCATCACCAGCCCCTGCACCATCAGGTAAATCGCGAACACCAGCGCAGCAACCCACCAGTCCATCCCTGCCCACTGCGCCCACAGCACAATTACAACAAACGCGCCCACCAGCCCCCAAAATGCCCATCGGTATGACAGCAGTTCGTTGTCCGGCGGCGGTGCGTCACCTTTGACCACTTGCCACACATACCGCAAGTGATGCCGTGCCGAGTACACCACATACCCCGCTACCGCAAAAAAAGCGCCTGAACAGAGCCACTTCACAAAGCCCGCCGTTGCCGCGTGCTTCGCCGTCGTCTCGAAACCGTAGGTCAACCCCAGAAACTCCAGCCCCTTGCTAAGCAAGTAGAAAAACCAGAAACTAAACAACAACTCGGTGGGGATTAGAAAGAAGAACCCTACCGCCGCGAACGACAGGTACAGCGAGAATATCGTCATCTGGTCATACGGTGGTGTGGTGAAGTAGTCTTTGAGGGGGTAGACCAGCGTGATTTCGGGGATGGTGGGGATATTGCGATGTAAGCCGTTCAGAGTGAACACACAGATAGGCAGCACGGCGCCTGCCCAGAACGCGCGGTTAGCAAAAAACTCGCCCCCGCGCACCAGCTCCAGCGGGAGCTGCACCAGCGGGAACGAAAGTCGCTCGTTCTCCACCCACTGCTTGCGCAGCAGCACGCTGATACACAGGAACGCCACGAACACCGCGCCAATCAGGATGAGCCAGCGCGCTGTGGAGGCAATCCACGCGCCCCACGGGATACTCTCGCCGTAAGGAATGCGCTGGTAGAACCAGCGTACCAGCGGTTCAGGCTGAGGTGCGGACAGGTTCCACGGGAACAGCGCAGGGTTGAGCAAAGGGAAATAAAGCGTTTGCCAGTTGTTGCCTTCCGCGTAGTAGCTAAGCCCGACCTGCGCGGGCAGCAGCCGTTCCATCACGCCGCGCGAGGCAATCATCGCACTGAACAGCATCATCACGAACACTATCACCAGCTCGGGCGTACTCAGCGCAGCACGAGGACGAAAGCGGGCAACCAGACGATTGAGCAGCACGCTCACGAAAAGCAGGGCAACAACCGCAGGCGGTAGTTGCATCATGCCAATCTGGATGGTTTGGGCAACCAGCTCAGCCGACGCCACAATCACGGACGCTGCGGCAGAGCCTATCAACCCTGTCAGCAGGGCACGCCCCACACGAATCGGGACACGCGCCGCCGTCGCCTGCGCCTTAGACCGCTCCGCCAGCAGAGCCATCGGCGTTAGGTTCGACGCCACTTAGGAGGCTCCTACAGAACAGGTTTCTGCGGAGCGGGTTGCTAACCCGCCCCTACCCAAAATGCTCCGTAGAGGCTCGTTGGGAACGCACTCCAGACGGGACAATCTCACATCAGGGAGCCTGATGATACCAATCGCTGTTTCAGACGCCGTATTGCCCTCACCCCCTTGCCCCCTCTCTCACGCGGTGGGAGAGGGGGAAGCGTAGGGGCGAGGTCACCTCGCCCCTACCTCCTGACGGCTCCCCTCGCCCGCGTGGCGGGAGAAGGGCTGGAGGTGAGGGCAGCATGCCACTTGAAATGGCGATTGGTATTAAAACAGCCTCAACTCGTCAGCGTTCACAGGCTCAACGAGGCTGGGGTCGTCGTTGGCGGGGTTGTTCACGCGCGAACTCACAGGGTAGGCAATCAACCAGTCATCTGGGGCAGGCTTTAGCAGGGTATCCAGCTCGCTTAGGGGCGTATCAGGGTGGAGCCACGCCTCGTAAGCGTCGGGGGGCAGCACAACCGCCATCCGATGGTGCAACGGCTGAATGAGTGCGTTGGCGTCTGTGGTAATAATAGTGCATGTCTGCAGTTCGCTGCCGTCGGGGCTGTGCCAACTTTCCCACAACCCCGCCAAGCCCATCGGCAAGTCGTCGGCAGCGCGCACGAAGTACGGCTGCTTCGCGCGACCCGCCTTTTTCCATTCGTAAAATCCGCTCACCGGCACGATGCAGCGACGGTAGCGGTAGGCGTTGCGAAAGGCGGGTTTCTCGCGCAGCGTCTCGGCGCGAGCGTTAATCATGCGGTTGCCGATACTGGCATCCTGTGCCCAAGCGGGCACGAGTCCCCACGCGAAATGCGTCCACTCCCGCGTTCGGGCGTCGCGATTGTAGCGAAGGGCAAGCACAGGCTGGCTGGGCGCGATGTTATAGCGTGGGGCAACGGGGTGCGGC
>JANXCK010000146.1 GCA_025060055.1 Fimbriimonadales bacterium
CGCCCAGCGGTAGAGCCAGAAGTTGCGCCCGCCGCTGTTCATCGCGACGACCAGCCCCGACTCGAACGGGGCACCAAAGCTATGCGCACTGGCGTCCAGTCCGTCGGTCTCGTCCGCGCCTGTATCCAGCGTAGCAAGCGGTTTCGACTGCCTGCCATAGCGAGGATACAGATGGAGCCTGCTGTTGCCCTCTATCTGTTCCGTGCAGAGCAGATAGCCGGGGCGGTCTGGGGGCGCGTAGAGGGCGATGCCCTCTTGGTCGCCTTGGAACTCGGTAGCGAATAGTGCAAGTTCGCGTTCGGGCATGCGCGGGTCGGCATAGTATTTGCGGATGCCTACGCCTTCATCGGCGTAGTACACATAGCCCAGCTCGCTGTCGACGCACACCGCTTCGATTTCGCCCTCGCCGCTGAACGCGCCGAAGGCGCGGATGCGCTGTACGCCCACTCGCCCGCCGCGCGTCGGCACAAGGCGATATTGGTGCAAATAGCCCTGCTTCGGACCCGCTTTGCGCGAGACAATCGCATGCACCTCGCCGCGCCCTGCTTGGTAAAGCGCCACTCCCATCGGCATAGCACGCTCGTCCGACTCGCCTGCGAACACCCGCGCGCTCTCAGCATCGGTGATGTCCACAAGCAACCGCCTAAGGGGGTCAATCCGAAAGATGCGCAGTCGGCTGGCGTAGCGCTCGGTAGCCACTGCGATATCGACGCGCTCGCGCCCCAACGCGAACCCGTATGCCACATCGATATTGTTCGGCTGGTCGATGTTGCGAACCAGTTGCCGCATCCGCCCACTCAAATCGAACACGCCGATTGCGCCGCGCGGCGCACGCGCCTTGTTTGTGCCTAAGATGAGGCTCAGACGCGGGTCGCGAGGGTGTCTCCAGATTGCGGGGTCATCAGCATCGTCGGGCAAAGGCGCGGTACGCACAATCGGGCGCACCTGCAGCGTCTCGGAACCGAGCAGAATCCGCATAGCGCGCCCTCAGTACGCCGTCGGGCGCGCCTCTCCTGCCTGCTCAGGTACAATTCGCTCGCTATGGGACACCTACTGCTTATCGGCGCAGACAGTTCTATTGGTCAGTCCGTTGCAAAGGCGTTTATTGAAGACGAGTGGGAAGTCTGGGCGATTGGGCGTCATGCCGAGCGGTTCGCGTCGGGCGTGCAGTGGGCGTATGCTGTGAGCGATGTGGCAGACCCCGTGCAGATGGAACAAGCCGCGCAGGCGTTGCAGGCGCATCTGCGGTCATTAGGCGACCGACAAGTGGACGCAATGGTCTACGCAGTAGGCGACATTACGGCGCAGAAGGCACACGAGATGCCGCTGGAGGCGTGGCAACGCATTCTGAACGCGAACCTGACGGGCGCGTTCGTTGCGACGCGCGTGTTCAGCCCGCTGTTTAGCCCTGAACCGCACCTGTTTTACATCGGCGCACTGAGCGAAAAACTCATCTTGCCTGGCTTGAGCGCGTATGCGACAGCCAAAGCGGGGCTGGAAGTGTTCGCGCAAGTGGTCGCCAAAGAGCAGCCGCGCTGGAAGGTGAGTGTGGTGCGTCCCGGTGCGGTCGCCACGCGGTTCTGGGAGCGCGTGCCGTTCCGCATGCCGCCCAAGACCCTCCAACCCGACGAGGTCGCCCTGCGCATCCTGGAAGCCTACTATAACGAGCAACGCGGCAACCTTGACCTCATCCCCACATGAGAGCGATTGAACCGATTCCTCAATCGATGCAGGCGGCGGTGCTGCACGCCTACGACGGGAAGCCCGAGTCGTTGCGAGTTGAGGCGCGTCCTGTGCCGAGACCTGCGCGCGGGCAGGTGCTGGTGAAAATGACCGCTGCACCGATTAACCCGTCGGATTTGATGTTCCTGAAGGGGTTGTATGGCATTCTCAAGCCGCTGCCCGTTGTGCCAGGCTGGGAAGGTGCGGGGCGCGTGGTCGCTACAGGCGACGACTGGCTCAGTCGGATGCTGTTGGGCAAGCGGGTGGCGTGCGCCGCGCCGAACCAGCGCGACGGCACATGGGCAGAGTACATGCTCACCGCCGCCACGCGCTGCGTGCCACTCAGCGACTCCGTGTCCGACGAGCAGGGCGCGATGCTCATCGTGAATCCGCTCACAGCGTGGGCACTGATGGACATCACTCGTCAGGGCGGGCATTCCGCGTTCGTGCAGACTGCTGCCGCCAGCGCGTTGGGGCGCATGCTGCTGCGCCTGAGCCAGCACTTCGGGATTGAGGGCATCCATCTCGTGCGTCGCGAGGAGCAGGCGCAACTGCTGCGCTCGATGGGGGCGCGCTTCGTGCTGAACAGCGAGGCTCCTGATTTCGACGCGCAGCTGCACGCTGTCTGCCACCAACTGAACGCCACGATAGCGTTTGAGGCGGTGTCGGGAATGACCGCGTTGCGCGTTTTGCAGGCGATGCCTGAAGGAAGTCGGCTGGTGCTATACGGTGCGCTCTCCGAATCGCCGCTGATGGCAGACCCGCGCGACTTGATTTTCCAGCGCAAGCGCATCGAGGGCTTCTGGCTGGCAGATTGGCTGGTGGGGCGCAGCGTTTGGCAGCAGCTGCGCTTGGGCAGGCAGGTGCAGCGTGCGCTGGGCGACCTGCTACGCAGTGAGGTCGCCGCACGCTACCCGCTCAGTGCGGTTCACTGCGCCCTGACGGACTATCAGGCGTCGATGACGGCAGGCAAGCGGCTGCTGGTGATGGGAAGCTGACGAACCAATCGCAGGGTCATACCCGCACGCGCCAAGTTGGACGCAGCTGCCCGTGTGTGCCTGATGCCGATAGCCCCAATCGCTATTGCGAATGCCGTAGCACCCTCACCCCCAGCCCCTCTCCCGCCACGCGGGAGAGGGGGTCAAGTTCCCCCTCTCCCACGCGGTGGGAGAGGGGGCAGGGGGTGAGGGCAACACGGCGTCTGAAACGGCAATTGGTATTAGGTGCCTCACAAGTGAGATCGTCTCGTTTTGGGCGCGTTGCGGACGCGCCCCTACGAGGCGCTGTGGGTAGGGGCAGGTTCTCAACCTGCCCCGCAATAAGGGGATGTTTTAACATTTGAGGCACTTATTTGGACTGCCCGATACCAAGCCGCCGCGCCAACTTCTGCAGTACCTTACGACTGTATCGCTACACATCTTGCCCCCCAGCCATCGTATATCCCACTTGTTTGAACGCTTGAAGCGCCTCTTCTAACTTTCCTTGCTCTATTAGGACAACACCAAGGTAGAAATGTGCCCGATGGTCTGTTGGAGCCACAGTGCTTGCTTGACGAAAAGCCATCACCGCGTAAAAGGTCTCAACGACAACGGTTGGCGTCGTAAACAGTTCATCCCAATCGTATCTGTGCATCCCCCTTACTAACTTGCAACCGCGACAGGCATGTTTTGTTCTTCCCAAGATAAAAGTTTGTCGCCATCGTTGGCGATACTCACGGGAAGGAATAAGGTCAAGCATTTGAGCTTGGCTCATTCTGATTGCCTCCCTCCATCCGCTGCTCGCGAGACAAAGAAATACCGAATTCACTCGCGACTTGATGCACTTCTTTGGCAGATGCTAATCCCTTGGGAACATCGGACAGGAGAGTTTTCACGGCTTCTGCGTCGCCACGCAGTCGGGCGCAACGCAATCGGATTAGAAACGCGCCCGAATGGTTCGGATCGTTCTGCTGAGCTTTGGTAGCTGCCTCTTCTGCTCGCGAGCAGTCGCCTAACTCGTAGTAAGCCTGTGCTAACAAGTACCAAGTCGGAGCGTGGTCAGGAGTCAGCACAGTTGCTTTTTCAAGAAACTTTGCCGCTTCGTGGAAGTTACGCCGCCTCAACTGAAGTTTACCCAAGCGAAAATACGCCAGAGCGTTATCTTGTTCCAAGTTCGCAGCGGCGGCGTAATAACGCACCGCCGCCTCAAACTCGTGTTGTCCCTCCAGCCACTCACCGACCGAAATCAGCAGCTCAGCAGGCGACTGACCACGCCACGAGACCGCGAACACACCAGATGACCGTTTTTCTCTCACAGCTTCCCACAGGTCGAATGATAGACAGCTCCTTGCGCCTGATAAGGTAGGCTGCTGGGAAGCCAACCAGTTGCAAGAACCTGCCCATCACAGGGTCATACCAGCGCACGCCCACCTTCACCAAGCCGCCCGTGTTCGCCTCGTACCGATAGCCCCAATCGCCGTTCCACGCATACACAGCAGGGCTACCCGATACCAAGTCGCCGAAGGCATCCAAGACAGGCGCACGCTGCACAGACTGGCTCACGCCGTTCGTCGCCACCAAGTCGCCACGCCAACTCCAGTGTTGTTTAGCGTTCTCAGTGGTCCCAATCATCTCCACCGTGTACTCTCTTCCACTTCCTGTATCTCTCAGTGACCTTCGCGAAGAGCACGTACAAAAGGTACGAATACGCAATCATCGCGATGAAGTGAACAAAAAAGTTCACGCTGCCGAAAAGAACAAACCTTGCCACTTGTCTGTCTAAAATCATTCCTACGATGTTCGTCCAAAACAAACTCCCCAGAAACCATAGACATTCGTCTCGGCTCCCAAGATATTCGCAAAGCCTCGGAAGAACTCTCGCTCGTACGCTTGCCAGGAATAATAAACTGACCATAACCAAGAAGATAGACAACCTGATGCCTTCACCAACCTCTAAAGTGACACCCAGAACAGAGTGTGCGAAGACGTGTGCCAACGCGAAAACTCTTTCTAAGCAAGCGGAGAGGAGCAACACATAAACAAGCTGTAGGAAGCGTTGCTCTCTTCCGAAGAGACCGTAGTGATTCACTGGTTGCATCGTTCAATCACCTACCCGTCTAAATGTCAGGAACACGCGGTGGGAGGGTCGCCCCACCACAGCGCTGCTTACATCCATCGCATGCCGCCTCAAGGACTCAACCACTGCCCAGGAGGTGGCTCAGAGTCGTCCCAAGAGTCAGGCGGGTTTCTCAGTTGTTCCCAGTAACCCATTATGGTGTCTTCACACCATTCTATGACCTTGCTTGTTGCATATCCTACGACTCTATTACGGACTGCACGACCAACCCGTGGATTTCGCGGTGGCTTGCCACCACTCAGAGGGTTCGAGGGCGGCTGCTTGGGTGGAGCGGGCGGGTTAGGTTTCTGAGGCTGATCTTTCTTGGGATGCGACACTCTACTACCTGGCTTCTCTTTTTTGCCCTGCTCACCTTTCTTCTTGTTTCCTCCGTTCTTCTTTCGAAAACCCTCAGAGGTTTGGGAGCATTCGCGAAATGTCCACACACGAGAGCCATTGCGCACTGTCCGCGCGCCCCCGGCAGGAATCGAACCTGCGCACCAGGCTCCGGAGGCCTGCGCTCTCTCCACTGAGCTACGGGGGCGCGTCTGAGGCGAATTATACCCGACGATGCGCCCTGACCACACAGAAAGCCTGCGCTCTCGACG
>JANXCK010000163.1 GCA_025060055.1 Fimbriimonadales bacterium
CAGCACCGTGCTGCCCTTGCTGGGCATCGCGGCGGCTATCTGGGTCGCGTTTGAAACGAACGGGCTGTACGGGATCGCGCTGGCGGGCGTCGGAATGCTGGCGACGATTGGGATTGTGATGAGTACCGACAGCTACGGTCCAATCGCCGACAACGCGGGCGGCATCGCGGAGGTAGCGGGATTCGGCGAGAGCGTGCGCAAAATCACCGACAAGCTCGACTCGCTGGGCAACACGACCGCTGCGATTGGCAAGGGCTTCGCGATTGGCAGCGCGGCGCTGACCGCCCTCGCGTTGTTCGCTGCCTACCAGAGCCAGACAGGGCTGCAGGCCATCAACTTGGTGAACCCGCTCACGCTGATTGGCTTGCTGGTCGGAACGGCGATGCCAAGCCTGTTTGCGGCGCTCACGCTCAAAGCCGTGAGCCGCGCCTCTGACCAGATGGTGGACGAGGTGCGCCGCCAGTTCCGCGAACTGGGCTTGCTGGAAGGCAAAGGCAAGCCCGACTACAATCGGTGTATTGATATTGTGACCACTGCGTCGCTACGCGAAATGATTTTGCCCGGTGCGATTGCAGTGATTGCGCCGCTGGTGGTCGGCTTCGCGCTGGGTGCCGAGGCACTGGGCGGCTTTTTGGCGGGCGCACTGGGAATGGGCGTGGTGACGGGACTGATGATGGCGAACGCAGGCGGCGCATGGGACAACGCCAAAAAGTACATTGAGGAAGGGCACGAAGGTGGTAAGGGCAGCGATGTGCATAAAGCCGCCGTCGTAGGCGACACCGTTGGCGACCCGTTCAAAGACACCACGGGACCCAGCATGAACATCCTCATCAAGCTGATGAGTATCGTCGCGCTGGTGTTCGCGCCGTTGTTCAGCTGAGCGCCTCAGCCTCTATCCTTCACCAACCCCCTCTCCCACGCAGTGGGAGAGGGGGCAGGGGGTGAGGACAAACTCCCCGCTAACACCCACCGCCAAAGTTGAACAACACCACCAGCAAGTCCGCGTCGTCTACGATGCCGTCCTTGTTGATGTCCTCGTGGCGCGTGTAGCCCGTGCCAGGCGTGCCAAACGCAAACAGCGCACGAAGCAGGTCTGCATCATTCACGCACCCGTCGCCGTCGGTATCGCCCGTGCGCCATGTGTCCAGCAAAAACGCCTCACTGCGCTGAGCAACCCTGTTGAAACCTGTGCCCACTATGTAGCGTCCGTCCGGCGAGACAGCGTAAGCAAAGCCAAGACTCGAGCCCGCAGGCAGCAGACGGGCGTAGACCTCGTCTAATCTTTCCATACCCCGACCTGCTACCCAGCGAAAGGCAGCCCACAGACCGTTAGGGAGTTCGGAATGTCCCACCACGATACTACCGTCTGCCGACACGCCGCGCGCCTCGCTCTGGGAACCGCCTAAGGTGCCAAGGTCTTGCATCCCCTCCGCTGCTGTCCAACGGAAAGCGCGTGGTCGATTACTCGGATTGAGTGCGCGTCCCACCACCGTGTTGCCATCCGCCGACACATCGAACGCAAGGCTCCCGCTGCCGCCCAGCGTGCCCAACTCTTGGGGTTCCTGACCTTCCACCCAGCGAAAGGCGCTTCCATTCCACGTCCCCACTATGACTCTGCCATCTGCGGACACAGCTCTTGCTTGACCGAAGGCGATACCAAAATCGGCGAGGTCTATCATGCCTTCCTCTGGTGTCCAGCGGAAAGCACGAAACCGAAGGGCGGCGGTGACGAACCCCCATCCAACTATGGTGCTGCCGTCCCACGACACATCATACGCCCCGCTATGAAGACCGTTCGGTAACACACCGAGGTCCTGCATGCCGCCTTGCGCTGTCCAACGGAAGGCGCGGTCCTGACCGCTGGCATTCATCGCCCTACCGACCACGACACTACCGTCTGCCGACACGGCAAGCGCGTTGCTGTCCGTGCCGCCCAGCGTACCTAAACTCTGCATTCCGCCGCGCGGTGTCCAACGAAACGCAATTCCGTTCGACGATCCAACTACGACGGTGCCGTCTGCCGACACGCCATACGCATCACTTCGGAAGGTAAATATGCCCAGCCAGGTTAGCCGCTGCGCTTCAGCACTCGTCCATGCGCCAAGCATTGCGCCCAGCACCACTATCGCTTCTAAACCCCGCTGCTTCAGTCTGCGTTGCATTGCTCAACCTCCACCGTACAAGTTGCACATCCCGCTTCGCGCGGTACATCCTAATTCTACGCTATTCTCCCCTCGACTCCTGCTACTTTAGGTGCTAAATCCGTTGCTCTATCCAGCTGCGCATCCCTCACTACGCCCTCATCATCGCCGAAGCAGGCGAGTTATGAGCGCATACTACGGCGCTTTCGCCAACGCCCCAAAATAAGTGCCTCAAAAGTTAAAAGCTCGCATTTTGACCTTCACCACCAGCCCCTCTCCCGCGAGGAGAGGGGAGCCGAGTTCCCCCTCGCCCGCTGGGAGATGGGGCAAGGGAGTGAGGGCGGGAAAACGAGACGATTTAATCGTTGAGGCACTTAAGAGACTGTTTGAGAATGCGAGCGGGCTTTTGTCGCGTCGGCGTCTCGCTGACGCCCCTGCGTGGCACGGGTTTCCAGCCTGTGCATCCGTAGCACGGACAGTCGTGTCCGTGCCCTTGCTTGGACACGACTGTCCAAGTCACGGGTGCTTGGGCGTCTCGACCAAGCCACGAATTGCTTGCGTCGGCGGGACGCCGACGCTACAAAGCGGGAATTCTTGAACAGTCTCTAAATCCTTCCAGTATGAAATTGTTCCTAATCGGCACAATAGCGTCTTCGCCATCGTGAGGCAACGGCGAGACCACCACCTCCTTCCCGCGCAGTGGGAAAGGGGGCACGTAGGGCAAGTTTAATTCACCTCTACACCAGAAGCGTTCAACCGTGCAACTGCCTGTAAAGCGGTACAGTCTGCTCTACCGTGTGGCGGATGTGGAACCGATCGGCGGTGCGCAGCGCGTTTTGCGACAGGCGCTGCGCCAACGCCTTGTCTTGGAGCAGCTTTAGAGCTGCTTGTGCCAGCGCATCGGGGTTTTCAGGCGGCACCAGCAAGCCCGTGTGTTCGGGTTCAATCAAGCGACGCATCGCGGGGATGTCCGTGGCGACCACAGGCAACCCACACGCGATTGCCTCCATCGTGGACAGCCCCAAGCCTGCATCGCGCGCGGGCGCGAGCAGCACATCGGCAGCAGTGTACAGCTCCTCCACGGCGCTCCAGTAGCCGAAGAAGCGCACATGGTGCGGGCGTCGGCACTTTGCCACGAGCTTGACAAGGCGTGTGTTGTCGGGTCCATCGCCCGCAAGCCACAAATCGGCGTCGGGCAACTGTTCCCAGATGCGCTCCATTGCGTGAATAGCGAGATCGAACCCCTTGTGATACACGAACCGCCCCACGCAGAGCAGGATGGGACGGTCTTGAGGCACAAGGAACTGCTCGCGCATCACTTCGCGACGCGGCAGTTTTTCGAATCGCTCTAAGTCGATGCCCCCTGGCACGACTTGAATGCGCGTTGCGGGCACGCCGCCCTGCGCCAGTCCCGCCTTGACTTGCTCCGAGACCGCTGTAATAACGCGCGGATAGCGCGCAATCCAGCGCCACAAGGCGCGAACAATCGCGCTCTTGCTCTGCAGCAGGTGATGCACAGTCCACAGCCATGGGTAGTGGTTTCGGAACGCCCATGCGCAGACCCACCCTGCGCGCACCCCGTGGCAGTGGGCTAATGGGAAGCCTATCGCCCGCTCGCGCAGCAGGCGCACGGCACGCGAGTCAGTGATAAGCCCCGCTCGGTCACGAATGAACTCGGGTCCTGTGAGCGTGGGTGCGTAGCCGAACTCGGGCAGGTACTTGATGAGACCCTGCACATGGCGCAGCATCCCGCTGCTGCTGGGGCGCACGACGATCAGCACGGGCGTGCGCTCGCGCCCGCCGTCGAACTCGGACAGCTCGTCAGGAAGTAAGGTCGGTCGCTCCAGGAGCAGGCTACTCATCGTGGCACAGGCGTCGCCTCCAAGATGCTGGTCAGCACTCGGTCGGCGTTTAGCCCTTCGACCTCCGCTTCGGGCTTGAGGATTAGCCGATGGCGCAACACCGGCAACGCCATCTGCTTCACATCATCGGGGGTGACGAACCCGCGCCCTCGAAGCGCCGCTAGCGCCTTGCTGACCAGCAGCAGCGCAATCCCCGCGCGCGGGCTGGCGCCCACCAGCAGGTATTCGTTCTGGCGCGTGCGTCGCACAATCTGCACAATGTAATCCTGCACCTCGTCGGACACTTGAATTGCGCGCACCGTCGCGCGGATATGCTCCAGCTCCGCCGCGCTCAGCACAGGGGTCAACCCTACCGCTTCCAGTTGGTGCGCACGGAACCCCTCGTCGTGCAGCTTCAAAATCGCCCGCTCCTCATCCTCGGTGGGGTAGCCCATCACCGCCTTGAGTAAAAATCGGTCTAACTGCGCCTCGGGCAGAGGGTAAGTACCCTCGTACTCGATGGGGTTTTGCGTTGCGAACACCATAAACGGCTTGGGCAGCGCGTGGGAGACGCCATCGATGGTCACTTTGCGCTCTTCCATCGCTTCCAGCAGAGCAGACTGGGTTTTGGGCGGGGTACGGTTCACCTCGTCCGCCAGCACGATGTTCGCAAAGATGGGTCCGTAGCGCACGCGGAACTCGCCCGTTTTGGCATCGAAGACGGTTGTGCCAATTAGGTCGGAGGGCATCAGGTCGGGCGTGAACTGCACGCGGCGGAACTGCAGACCGAGCGTTTGTGCAATCACGCGCACCAGCAGCGTTTTGGCGATTCCGGGCACGCCCTCAATCAGAATATGCCCATCGGCGAGCAGGGCGCACAGTGCTTGCTGCACCACGCCCTGTTGTCCGATGATGACGCGCCCGATTTGTTCCTCCACGCGCTGCAGCGAGACACCGACTTCGTCAACCGCAATCACGCTCAGTACCTCGGGTCGTGATGGAAGTGGTGATGGGTCTCCAGCCATCGGATGGTGCCGCTGCGCGAGCGCATCACGACCGAGTGGGTAATCGCGCCCCAGCCGGTATAGCGCACGCCTCCCAGCAGGTTCCCGCCCGTAATGCCTGTGGCAGCGAACACCACGTTGCCCCACGCAAGGTCTTCCATCATCAGCACGCGGTCGACATCTTCCGTGCCCAGCAGTTCTTTGGCGCGTTCGCGTTCCTGCTCGTTGCGGAACACGAGTCGCGCCTGAATTTCGCCGCCCATGCACAGCGCGGCTGCAGCGGACAGCACCCCTTCGGGCGCGCCGCCGATGCCCATCAGCACATCGATCTCGCCCTGAGGGTCTAACGCCTCCAGCGCCAGCGACAAGTCGCCGTCGGAAACCAAGCGGATGCGCGCGCCTGCTTGCCGAATCTCGCGGATGAGCTGCTCATGGCGCGGGCGATCCAACATCCCGACGGTCAGGTCCTGCACCTCCTTGCCCAAGCTTTTAGCGATGACCTTGAGATTCATGCGTGGGGGCAGCGTGATGTCGACCGCGCCTTTGGCAGCGGGTCCCACCACGAGTTTGTCCATGTAGATATCGGGCGCACGCAGCAGCTTGCCCTCGCCCTCGATTGCGGCGGCGACCACGCTGATAGCGCCAGGCTGCCCTGTGGCGACAAGGTTAGTGCCTTCCACAGGGTCAACGGCGATTTGCACGGCGTAGCCGTTGCCCGTGCCGAGTTCCTCGCCGATGTAAAGCATCGGCGCCTCATCGCGCTCGCCCTCGCCGATGACCACGACGCCCTTCATATCGATGTCGCCCAAAGTGCGGCGCATCGCCTCG
>JANXCK010000198.1 GCA_025060055.1 Fimbriimonadales bacterium
GGCAACCCGTGCCTCGAGCCACCTCACTCCCAACCCCCCTCTCCGTAAACGGAAAGGGGGAGCAGGCTCAAGGCGAACGGTTCCCCTGCATCTGAACCCGCAGTCGGCACTATAGCAGGAATTGCTTCGTCTGAGCCGAACGACAGTTTGCATGAACTGGCGAGCGCGTTGGATTTGGTCGCCGGGCGAGCCTGCCCCGCGCAACTTCTACTGGTGCGTGCGCAAAGAGTTCCAACTGAGCCGCGGCTTCAGCAAAGTCACGGTCGCCCTCAGCGCGGACACCCGCTACACCCTCTGGTTCAACGGGCAACTGATTGGGCACGGACCCATCCGCAGCTTCTACGGCGGCTGGTACTACGATGTGCATGATGTGACGCAGCATGCGCGCGAGGGGCTGAACGCCGTCGCCGTGCTGGTGCATCACTTAGGCATCGGCACTTTTCAGAACGACTATGTGCGCGGCAAGGGGCGTGGGGGGCTAATCGCGCAGGTGGAGTGCGACGGTAAAATCGTCGCCGCCTCCGATGCGAGCTGGCTGAATGTGCCACATCCTGCGTTCGAACGGGCGACGGCGCGGATGTCGTGCCAGCTCGGCTTCGATGAGTATTACGACGCCCGCCGCACAATGGGCGACTGGACGATGCCCCGCTACGACGACTACGAGTGGAACGAGGCAGTCGAAATCGGCGAGGCGGGCTGTGCGCCGTGGGGTGAGCTGCGCCCGCGCCCGATTCCGTTCCTCACCATAGAACCGCTCCAGCCCACAGTGATTGAACGCGCTCGCGTGGTGCAGCCCCCGTTTGCCGCGTGGGTGTTCGACCTCAAGCCCTACCTTGCGCCCGATGATTTGAGCGCGAACCCGCGCACGCTGTCGGGCATCGTGGCGACCGAAATCCGCGCCGACGCGCTCTGCACCCTGCGCATCGGCGATGTGCATCATGGGCTGCGCGATGAGGATGTGCGCCTCAACGGCGAAGTTGTGTCCAAAGAGGGCGGGCTACACACCCTGCGCCTAACGCAAGGCGCGCACCTGCTGACCATCGATGTCTCGCGCTGGTATCACGACTGGTTCCGCTATATCGTGGTTGAGGCGGAGGCGGGCGCGCCCGTGCGGTTCGTCAACCCTTTGATGGAGCGCGCCGACTATCCCTGGATTGTGCTGGGACCGTTTGAGGGCGACACGGAGGGCTACCTGCAAGCCCGCAACGCGCGCACTGTGCAGGAAATCCGCCGTCATCCGAAAGCCGTCAGCTTCGATGCGATGCACACAGCTCGCGCGCCCCTCTTCGCGCTCACAGGACCCCACGCCAAGCCCACAGGCGAAGTCCCGCGCATTGAGGATGCCTTTGCTTGCCTCAACGCCATCGACGACTACACGGTCATCTACCCTGCCAAGACGGGCGATGTGGAGCTGCGCTTCGACTGGCAGCGCGAGGTGTTCGGCTATGTGGAGCTGGAGCTGGAAGCCCCCGCAGGCGTGATTTTGGACTTCAACGGCTTCGAGTATGTCGACCCCGTGCAACCCGACCGCGTGCAGTGGACTTGGGGGCTGAACAACACTTTTCGGTACATCACGCGGCGGGGCTGGCAGCGGTTTTTCAGCGTGGTGAAGCGCGGCTTTCGGTACGCCACGCTGACCGTCCGCTTCCCCGATGGCGCGACGGAGCCAGTGCGCTTGCGCCGCGTCGCTTGCCTGCACAGCGTGTACCCCTACGAAAATCGCGGCGCGTTCGTCTGCTCTGACCCGCTGCTCAACCAGATATACGAAATGGCGCGCGAGACCATACGCCTGTGCAGCGAGGACACCTTTATCGATTGCCCGACCTATGAGCAGACCTTCTGGGTGGGCGATTCGCGCAACGAGGCGCTGTTCGCCTACACAGGCTTCGGCGATTACGCGCTGGCGCGACGCTGCCTGATTCTGGCGGGCGAATCGCTCAAGCAGTCGCCCCTGGTGGAAAGTCAAGTGCCGAGCGCATGGCAGAACATTCTCACGGCGTGGTCGCTGCTATGGGCAATCGCCTGCTACGAGCATTACCTGTTCACAGGCGATGAGGCGTTCGTGCGCGAAATCTTCCCCTACCTCGCGCAGCAGAACCAGACGCTGCACGAGCGTTATCTGAACACCGACGGCTTGCTCGAAATCAGCGCGTGGAACATGCTCGACTGGGCGCCGATGGACACGCCGGGCGAGGGCGTGGTGAGCCATCAGAACATGTGGCTGGTGCGCGTGTGGGACGACACGGCGAAGCTGGCTGACCTGCTGGGCGAGACGACGCTGGCGCAAACTTGGCGTCAGTGGGCGACCGACTTGCGCGCCGCCATCAACAAGCATCTCTGGAGCGAGCCGAAACGCGCCTACACCGACTGTCTCAAGCGCGACGGCTCGCACAGCCCCGTGTTCAGCATCCAAACGCAGGTGGTCGCGCTACTGTGCGATGTGCCCACGCCCGAACGACGGGCGATTCTGGAGGGCTATCTTGGCAATCCGCCCGACGGCTTCGTGCGCATCGGCAGCCCGTTTATGACCGCCTTCCTGCTGGAGACGCTGTATAACTTAGGTCGCCGTCAGGAGATACTGGAACGCATCCGCGAGGACTGGGGCTTCATGCTGGCGATGGGCGCAGTCACCTGCTGGGAGCAGTTCAAGGGCGAGCGTGTGTCCACGCCGCTGCAGGCGCACCGCACCGAGTTCTTCACGCGCAGCCACTGCCATGCGTGGAGCGCCGCGCCCGCCTACTTCCTGCCCATCACGGTTCTGGGCGCCAAGCCGCTGCAAGCAGGCTGGAAGCGGTTCGAGCTTCGCCCGTTCTTGGGCGACCTGCGCTGGGCATATGGGCGGCTCCCGCTGCCCGAAGGTGTGCTGCAGTTCGCCTTCGAGCAGGCAGAAGGTGGCATTCGCGGAGTGATTACCGTTCCCGACGGCTGCACAGCGATTATCGCGGGCAAGGAGTACGGCGCAGGACGGCACGAGGTGGTGGTGTAGTGCGTGCCTCTTCCGCTGCAGCGTGCTGCTCGACGGTTCAAGCCGCTCTTGTGCGGACTAATAAATGTCTCCAACTTAAAATCGTCCCTTTTTAGCAAGAGGCACAGGATGCAGCGTACGGGCGAGGTGACCTCGCCCGTACGGGCGCGGTTCCCGTGCCCTGCCAGCGCATTCAGAGACGATTTCATCTCGGAGGCACTTACCAATCGGGAGTTCTGACGCCGTGTCGCCCTCACCCCCATACCCCCCATGATAAAAGTTAGACTTGCCTGCCGCGTTCGCCCCCACCAGCACACTGAAGTCGGGCAAGGCGAGGTCTATCTGCCGAAAGCTGCGAAAGTTTTGCACATATAGACGCCGAATAAACATTTCAGTCGGATTATACCCGTCGCTACGGCTGCAATCTCCGCGAAACGCTACTCCTGCAAAACCTCCTCAATCCGC
>JANXCK010000222.1 GCA_025060055.1 Fimbriimonadales bacterium
GAGGTCAAGCTGCTGCTGCACCTGATGATTACGCTCAGCGACAACACGGCGACGATGATGCTGGCGCGGCGGCTGGGCACGGTGGAGGTGAACCGCCACTTGGAACGGCTGGGGCTGCGCCATACGAAGTTGCTTGCGCTCCATCCCCCCGACGATGCCGAACTCAAGGCGTTGCGCGACAAGTGGGGGATGGGGATGTGTACACCAAATGAGATGGTGCAGCTGCTGGACGCGATTCGCACTCATCGCGCTGCCTCGCCCGCTGCGTGCGAGCGCATGCTGCGCATCTTGAGCCACCAATACTACGACGACTTGATCGGCAGTTCTGTGCCCCCGTGGGTGGTGGCGTGCCTCAAGTCGGGGGCTATCAACCGCGCACGCTCGGATATGGGCATCATCTACGCGCCGTCTGGGGCGTATATCTTGGCGGTGTTCACCAAAGACAACGAAGACACACGCTGGACGCCCGAAAACGAGGCGGAAGTCGCCATCCGTGCGGTGGCACAGACCGTGTGGCGGTTCTATCACCCGCGCGATTCGTGGCGACCGCCCAAAGGCTCCGAGAAGCTCGCTGTCGGCTACGGAGGTGTCTAAGCGATGCAAGTCATCGACACGCTTGATCGGCGTCGCAACGCCCGCATGGTGCGCTCGTTTGTCCTGCTGACCGTGTTTGGCATGCTCGCGCTCTTCTTCGCGCTGAACTTTCGAATTGTGGTGGTCAACGGTCCTTCGATGGAGCCGACTTACAAACACGGCGACCGCCTGCTGATGACCAGCGCGTACTGGCTCTTCGGCGCAATTCAGAAAGGCGATGTGGTGGTGATAGTGCGCCCTAACGGTGCGCTGCTTATCAAGCGTGTGGTCGCCTTAGCGGGCGAGCCTGTGCCCCCCAAATATTGGTCGCCGTTGGTGCAGATGATGGGCGGGCGCGTGCCTGAGCGGCATATCTTTGTGGTCGGCGATAACTTAGAGCGCTCCGAAGACAGTCGCCAGATAGGCGCAATCCCGCTGAGCCATGTGCAGGGCAAGATTGTGGGCGGGCACGGGGAGCTGCCGTGAGAGACTGGAATGCGCTGAGTGCGGTCTGGGCGGGACGCCTAATGCGGTTCGTGCCTGCGGAACAGCCGACGGAGTTGCCCCCTCCGCGCTATGTCGTGGTGCTGATTGCCGATGGCACTGGGCGCTACCTGTTGGCGCAGATTCGCGGGCGCGGGTACTGCGCTCCCAGCGGGCGCATTGAGCCAGACGAGACGCCCGAAGCGGCTGCCCGACGCGAAGCCCATGAGGAATCGGGCGCGGTGTTAGACCAACTGCATCCGCTGGGGGCGTACCTGCTTGCGCCCTGCGCACCCGACGAACCGGTTGCCTGCAGCGCGCCCGTGTTCTTGGCACGCGCCTGTAGGATAGAGCCGTTGGCTCCCGAATCGGAGTCGCAGGGCGTGCGGTGGGCGTCGCTGGAGGAGTTGCCCCAGCTTTATTACGACTGGTCGCCTTTGATTGAGGCGGTATTCCGCTATGCAGAGGAACGGCGTCAAGCACTCTGGGAACGGTAGGACGCACACGAAAGCGCGTGCGCCGCAGTGGGCGGCGTGGGCAGCGGGGCTAACTGGCTTCGGGGTTGCACTGGCGCCGTGGCTGTCAGGCGGTGTGTATGTGGGCGCACGCCCTGTTGCGCCCAGCGATACGCTCGCAGCCCTGCTCTGGAGCGCGGACATGCCCCTGATGGGCGCGCTGCTTGCCAGCCTGCTGGTGCTTGTGGGCTTTGTTCTGGCGGCGTGGCACGCCGCGATGTGGCGACTGCCTGTCGGGCGGTTCCTGCTGCCACTGGTGTTGCTGATTGGCTGGATGGCGGTTTCAGCGGTCTGGGTGGGTTCGGGCTGGACGGGGCTACTGCGCTTGGTGCAGTGGTCGCTGGGGCTAATCGCCGTGCTGACCCTCACGGCGGTCGTGCGACGCGGCGCCGCAGGATGGCTGGTCATCGCTCCCCTCGTGGCGAGCGCGAGCCTGCTGGGGCTGCGCGGCTGCGCGGAGTACCTGCTCAACGCATTAGGCGGTCTGCCGAACTGGCGCGTGTTCGCGAGTTTTTTCAATCCGAACCTGCTGGCAGGCTACTTGGCGATGACCGCCCCGCTCACGATGGGAGTGCTGCTGATGCTGGGGCGCGAGCTGCCTGAGCCACGCCGCCGCGCCTACACCGCATCGCTCACTGTCGGGCTATGGCTGCAGCTGAGCGCACTGGCGCTGACCGCGTCGCGACTGGGCATGCTCGCGTTCATAGGAGCAGCGGTTGTCTTCCTTGCACTCGCTCAGGGGCAACGATTATTATCGCGCGATTTTCTGATGCGGTTGGGCGTCGTGGGGGTGCTGCTAACGGCTGTGGTCTGGCTCAGCACGCCTGCTACGCAGCGTCTGACACCCAAAGCTGCTGCGCAGGATGTGCATTCGGGCACATTTCGCATCGAGACATGGAAAGGCACGGCGCGGGCTGCGCTCTCGAACCCGATTTTCGGTGTGGGCACGGGCGCGTTCGAGTGGGGCTACCCGCGTTACGCGCAGGTCGGCTACACGCGCGCGGCGCATAGCACCTATCTGGAAATCGCTGCCGAGTCGGGCATTCCTGCGCTGCTCCTGCTGCTGGCGATGGGGCTAAGCTGGCTGCGTCGTGCGCTGCAACCTGAGTTGCCGCCTGACCCTGCTCGCCCCGTGCCGCGTGCGCCCGATTGGCGCCCCGCGCGCTTCGGAGTCGTCGCCGCGGTTGTTGGCGCAGCGTTGCATAATGCCGTCGATTCCGACCTGCAGGCGTTCGCGAACTTGATTACGCTGATGGCGTTGCTGGGACTGGGGCTGGCACTGGCGGTGGATGGCGTGTTCACTATCCCGATTCGCCCGCTGGAACGGCGCGGCACCGCGCTGGCGGTGGCTTCGGTGCTTGCTATCGCGTTGACGAGCTTCGGCTTGGGCGAGTGGCACGCGAATCAGGGACGCTACGAGGCGCTGGTCTCGCACGCGCCCCAAGCAGTTGAGCTGTATAGCCTCGCGCGACGCTTCGACTCGACCAACCCTGACTACCTGCTGGACGCGGGCGAGCTGTATTACGCGCTGGGCAGGCGCGAGACCGCCTTCGAGCTGATGACCCGCGCGGTCGCCCTCAAGCCCACCCCGCGCAACCTGTACCGACTGGGGCTGTATTACGAGCGCGAGAACGACTTGGAGCGTGCCCAACAGCAGTATCAGGCGGCGTTGGAGCGCGACCCGCATAGCCTGCCTGTGCTGCTCAAGCTCGCGCGTCTTGCGCAGTCTAACCCTGCCGACCCGCGCCTGCCCGACGCCGCGCGGCGCTACTACGAGCGCGTTGTTGAAATCCAGAATAGTCCCTATGGGCGTGTCCGCGCGATTCCCGAAATCGTGGAGACCGCCTACGGCTTTGCCCACCTTGCTCTCGCCCGACACTACCGCGCGCTGGGCGCAACCGTTCAGGCGCAGGGGCACTATGAGCAGGCGCTGCAAGTGTTCCGCAACTATCGCGAGGTCACCTACCCGTTCCATCTGGCGGGGCGCACGCTGGGGCTGTATAACCCCGAGCGCGAACGGCAGATTCTGAGTGCGCACCTGCAAGTGTTGCACGACTTGGCGTCGCTTTACGAGGCGCAGGGTCGCCTTGAGCAGGCACGCGCCCTGCGTGCCGAACACGCCCGACTGAGCGCGGAGTAGACCCCGCAACTGCAGGAAAATGAGGTGCGGCGTCCAAATCTGCAGCTATGCGTTCTCTCTCACTGCTGGGGCTGTTGCTGTGCCTTGGGGCGTGGAGCCAGTCGCCGATTACGCGAGCGGACTTAGCCGTGCGCCTGATTGAGATGGAGAGTTGTTGGGAAGCGCATCGGCACTCTGCAGAGGCGCGTTTGCGTGCCACGCGCCCCCTCTCCGACGGGCTGACAGCGTTTTTCGCAGGCAGGCTCGATGTGCTGGCACGCAACTTGACACTGACCTGCGCGGCGCTGCGCTCCGACGCGCCGCCGACGCCTGAAACGCTCTACGCAGGCTCGCTGGGCGTGCGCATCCTGCGTGCGGTCGAGAAAGAGGTGTTGGATCGCGGCGCGCTGGTGCTGCGGATGCAGCTGTTCTCGTTTTACGAAGCCGAGAAACCCGCAACGCCGATGCAACTGCGCTGGAAGGTGGTTCGGCTGGGCGAGACGAAGCCCCTGCGTGAGGGCGTTGTGCAACCTGCCGAAGCGGGCGCTGCTGCGACCCTGCTCACCAAAGCCGCTGAGGGCGACTACGAGGTGCAGTTCGAACTTGTTCAGAACGACACCGTCCTGCGCCAGTGGAAGCAGACCTTCAGCGTCATATCGAATCTCGCGGCACGCTTGGAGGCGTTAGGGCGCGCTGCCGAATCGCACGACGATGCCGACCCCGTCGAGCGCATGACCGTGCTGAACGCACGCGACGTGCTGCAGGGCGCTCAGCAGGGCGACAGTCCCGAAACCTTCTACCCGCTGCTGCGCCTGCTGCAGTTTGCCGAGCGTCTTGCTGCGGGCTGGGAGACGGGCAAGTCCGCTTGGCGCGCCGCGCCTGGCGACTACTGGATGGCAACATTGCACAAAGAACGCAAAGTCGCCTTTCGGCTTTTCATTCCCAGTCAGTTCAAGCCGAACCAACCGATTCCGCTGGTAGTTGCGCTGCACGGCGCGGGCGGGAATGAGCATTTGTTCTTTGAGGGGTATGGGTTGGGCATCGTGTTGAAGGAAGCAGCGAAGCGTGGCTGGGCGGTGATTGCCCCACGCGCGGAGGTTAACTTGGCGCATGTGGGCGGCGCACTCGAAGCGGCGCAGAGACTGCTGCCGATTGACCCGAAGCGCGTCTACCTGATGGGGCATTCGATGGGTGGGGCGCACAGCTTCGCCGCCGTTGCTCAGTTCCCCGACCGATTCCGCGCCGTGGCGATTTTCGCAGGCGCAGGGCAACCCGCGCAAATCCCCCACGACCTGCCCGTGCTGATGACCGTCGGCGAGCAGGAACTGAGCATGCTAAAAAACAACATCGAGAACGCCTATCGCCGCCTGCAAGGATTGAACCTGAAGACGCTCGAATATAAAAAGTACGATGCCTGCGACCACCTGATGATTGTGCGCGAGGCGATGGCGGACGCCTTCGCGTTTTTTGACCGCGCGCCTGCGCGATAGGCGAAACATCACACGCCACACAGCGTCAGGTAGATCCAGAGTGGGGGAGACGCTATGTCGAGGCGACCGTCGGTGCAGCAAGAGTATCAGCGCCAGCTCATGCTCCGCTGGATTACGACCATCACGCAGTGGTTGATGAGCGCTGGCGCGATTTTGTTTGTGGTGGGGCTGGTGTACCTGCTCTACGCCGTGCTGTTTGCTGGCTTAGACTCGCAAAACTTCGCGCCGCAGGATCAGGCGCGGATTCGAGACAACTTGGGGTTGGCGGGCAACGCGCTGCTACTGGGCGCGGGGTTCATCGTGATTGGGCTGGCGTGGAACTACTTAGAAGAGCCGCTGGTGGGCGTGCTGCTGCTGGTGTGCGCGGCGCTGTTTTATTGGGGCGTGCCGTTCCTGATTGGGCAGTTTACCGCGTTGCCTGCGCCCGACACCCTGCGCGACTTCGCGCTCACGCGCATCCGCAACGTCGGATGGGTGCTGTTCCCGCCTGGCTTGGTGCTGACGGTGTTCGTGAGCTTGGCGCACGCGATCAAACGCTTGCGCTACGGCGCCAGCTTAGACCAGACGCTGCGGCTCGGCTCAGAGGTGAGCCAGCAGCAGGTACAGCGCCGCTTTTTGGGCAAGTGCTGGCAGCTGCCGTTCTGCCGCGACTATGTGCGCGAGCGCTGCCCGATTTATCACGCGCGGCGCACCTGCTGGCGCGAAGGCGTCGGCTGCATGTGCGAAGAGAAGAACATCG